>NZ_JALSKT010000035.1 GCF_026988655.1 Sulfurimonas sp.
GTATGAAATCAGTACTTATTTATAATATTTTATAATTTTAATGAGTTTCTATTGCATAATTCGGGTTTAACAAAGTATGACTATTTGTCGATATTTCTGTATGTCGAAAGAGGGAGAAGTTATGTTTATCTGGTTATTGGTACTTTTATTGCTGGTTGGTGTCATGTATATTTTATACAAGATTAAAATGAAATCTTCGCATAATATACATATTAAAAAAGAAGAACGCCATTATACATTTAAAATATAAAAAGGAAAATATTGAAACCAAAAGATGAAGTAACTAGAAGCCTTTTGATAGATAAGAAAACATGGGAAGAAGCCATGAAATATTCACGTAGTCGTTATAAAATGAGCCTCAGTAAGGTTATCGAATCTTTGTTGCAAGATTGGCTTAACAAAGAGAAAAGAAAACCTTTAGACAACGCAAACCAAGCGAAGTTTTTCGAGTAAACTTACCTTGCGTAGCCAGTATTTTTAGGTGCGTCTGCACTGTGTTTAAAAAGTGATAATACACTTTTTTTATTCATCTTTCTGGCAAAGTCTATTGCTGAAAAGCCTTTTGAGTCTCTAGCCATTTCATTTGCACCATGTTCAAGTAATACTTTAGTAATTTCTACCCTCCCATAGCAAGCAGCACACATCAAAGCAGTAAATCCACTTTTTCTTGTTGTTTTATTTACATCCTGCCCTTTTTCAAGTAGATACTTAACCATATCAAGATTATCATACGTGATAGCCATATCAAAAATACTTACACCTTCTTCATCAAAATCAAAAATGTCTGCCCCATGTTCTATCAATAACATAAGCGTCTCTTTATCACAACGAGCACGAAGTGCACAAGCAAGTACAGATTCCCCTGCTTCATTCGTCTCACTCAAGTCACCGCCGCTTTTAATATACTTTTTTAAACCAAGATAATCGTCATTTTTTAATAATTCAAGCCATGTATGCACACTATTCTCTTTTTATTTCATTATATACTAAAATTCATTAGTAGTTTTTAAGTATAATTGCACAATAAATTAATTAAGTGAGAATTCAATGCAAATCATACAAACAACTGATGCTTTTAAAGCATTAATAGAAAATATAAAAACATCTACAACAGGATATAAAGATCCTTTAGCTTTTGGTATTTGTAGAGTAGACTTAGGTCAACTCAATGTAGATAAAGTACTCCAAGCAACTTACCCAATCATCAACTGGGATGAAAATTTTGGAAGTGCAGCAATTTTTATTAAAGCACTTGCAGATCAAGGTGTAGAGATAGATTTTACACAAAATGAAGTTGTCTGTAATATTAACCTACAATTTTTAAAAGATTGTCTTAATGCCTTTACTCCATATTCAGATGAAGCGTATGGTGATGCACATAAAAACATTCAAGTAGTATCTAGTCTATACTCTCAGATCATTAACAACGGTTCTATGGAGGGTGAGTTTAAAGTATGTTTTATTTTTGAAGATGCTCCACTTCAAAGCGTAGAAGCGAGCTACTTAAAACTCTATGCACTGTCACTTGCAAAAGTTGGTCTTCGTGAAATTAACCTCAATGGTGCTTTTGGTGCTCTTCCAAATGTTGCTTGGTCAAATGGTCAACCAATTGAACTTGATTATTTAAGAGAATTTGAGATTGATTTAAAACTCTCCGGCGAATATCCACACATTGACTTTGTAGATAAATTCCCAAGATTTTTACAACACATCATTCCAGCTGACAATACTCGTATCTTAGAGACTTCAAAAGTCCGTTTTGGTGCACAACTAGCAGCAGGAACTACAGTAATGCCAGGTGCTTCATACATTAACTTTAATGCTGGAACTACTGGAGTTTCAATGGTTGAAGGTCGTATTAGTTCTTCTGCAATTGTAGGTGATGGTTCAGATGTTGGTGGTGGCGCTTCTATCTTAGGTGTTTTAAGTGGTACTGATGGTAACCCTATATCTATAGGTAAAAACTGTCTTCTTGGTGCAAACTCTGTTTGTGGTATTCCTTTAGGTGATGGATGTATCATTGATGCTGGTCTTGCTATCTTAGAAGGGACTAAAATAGGTATATATCCAGAAGAGTTGAAAAAAATAATGGAAGTAAATACAAATGCAAATATGGTAGGCGAAGTATTTAAAGGGAAACAACTTTCATTCTTTAGTGGACTACACTTCAGACAAAACTCTTTAACAGGAGAGATAACTGCATCTCGTTCAACCAGAGAGATTAAACTAAACGCAGACCTGCACTAAAGATACTAGGAGCAATTGAGCTCTTAGTCTTTACTCTCTTCTTTTTCACTAACAATATTCATACTTACCAAACCACGTAGTAGTGAACCTTTTTCATCATAATACTTTAAGTTTTTTCCAATTTCTAAGGTACTAAAAACTGTTCTACCTATAATGTAACGTCCTTCTTTATCATCTTTTAGCGTTTTCACTCCCCACAAATTTTGAAAAACAACGATTTTATCAGTATATGTTCCTACATATAAAACTATATGCCCTTTTCTATATAATAATGTTTCAAAAGGTATTGCAAACTTTTTAATCCTAGCAATCTTCTCTTCATCACTTAAGTCTTTTAAACTTATCACTCTACCAATTAAGCTCTGTTTGTATGAATTTCTAGGGAGCCAAATACCAAAAGGAGCAAAAAAATCACGCATAGTTGAAGAGCAGTCACGTTGTCCATACATACCTCCCCAACCATAATTAACTTTTAAGAGTTGCTTGATTATATGATTAATATTTTGAGCATTAAACGTAAGTATACCGTTATGTGAAATTGCTTTAGAAATATTTGATTTTCTATAATATGGTTGATTTTCTTGAAATTTTGAAATACTTAAAATAGTATTGCTTGTATTGTTTGCATCTATGAGAGGTAACATCATTCCAATGTGTGTACGAAACAGATAATTATTATCTTGAGAATAAAGAGCATCATTATCTGTAGTTAAAAATATTTGTTGTGCTTGTTGCCACTTATCAGTATATTTTTTATCTATAAAAACTATATCGTATGTTTTTACCCACCCATAAGCAAAACTTGACTTTACAAATACCCATTCTCTATTTTTCGAATAATGAGATACAAAAAGAGGTTTATTTGCTTCAATCGTAGAGTTTTGCAAATAATCAAAAGGAAACCCCTCTCCTGCTGCGTTTGGATCTCTTAGAAGTGGTCTCTGTGTAGGAAAAGCACGAAGATTTAAATGCCTAAGAGTTAAGGCTCTTTTGTTGATTGTTCCGTAATTTTCAAAATTAGAATTTTCTAATATCTCATCAAAAAAAGTCTCTTTTAGTGGTTGTAAATTTTCACCATAACTTTTTGCAGGTGTAAAAACATTATAAGCCCACATAGCTTTTTCGAGAGGAACATCAAACGCAGTAATATTCCAAGGTGAAAAATAAGCTCTCTCAAACGCAGCTTCATCACCTATTTTTCCTTTATCAATTCCCTGAGAATACACTGTAGCACTCTGTGGTATATTTTGTAAGTCAGCTATCTGTTGTGGTTCTATTTTTGGAGTAAAACTACAAGCACTCAAAAATAATAGAGAACAAAATAAATAAAAATATCTCAAAATTAGCCTTTTTTAATCTACATCACCAAATCTACTCACCACGCGTCCAACTACTTCAAGTTCATCAGGGTTGAGTGTTTGCGTATTATATACTGTATTATCAGATATAATATCAAGTTTTCCATCAATACGTTTTTGAACACGTTTTATAAAAAGCCCTGCTTCAGTTCGTATAGTAAATATTCCGCCACGATTAATATCAGTTTTACTTCTATTGATGAAAACTATGTCATTATAACTAAAAGTCGGTTCCATTGAATCACCTGAGACATTGATAGCCTCTATGTTTTTCAATTCTTTTTCACCTCCAAGCATGAAAACAAATTGCTCAGGAATTTCAAGTTCATTTATCTCTTCAAATTCTGTATCACTCCCACCACCTGCACTTGCGTTAATATCACTAAAATACTTAACCATATAAAATTTATTTGTTGCTTCTACCAAACTCTCTGGAGATTGACCATAAAGAAGCCAATTAATAGATATACTGCGTTTAGCACAGAAATCTAGTAGTTCATTGAAAGGAATTTTATTTCGTTTTTTCATCGTCGCAAAGTTCATCTGCGAGATACCAAGTGATTCTGCTACATCTTTGTCAAAAACTTTTTTTGGAGCAACTTCAGCGGAGATAATGCTTTTTATCTCTTCTATAATATCAATAAAACTATTCATTTTGAGCCCTTTTATATAAAATATGTCATATTATAGTGGTTTATTTATGATATGTCAAAAAATACTTGTCAATTTGATATATTTTTATCAATTTATAATAAATTTTGCAAGAATAGTGCAGATTTAATTTAAAAGGATTGAAAATGTCAATTATTATTAAAAATGCAGAAAGTCTCTTTGAAAGATTTGAAAACTCTTTAGAAATATGGGCTAAAAAGATATTTTAATTTTTTTTATTTTTATCTTTTTCTCTTTGTTCTGATTTTGTTTTATGATATCCACCAAAAATAAATATCATAAAAAGAACAAACAAAACAATCATAAAAATATCTATAAAAGATGACATAATCTAAGCCTTATCAAATGTAGTATAGTTCTGTCGTATAGCATCATAAAGAACTATACCAGTAGAGATGGCAAGATTTAAACTACGCCCCTCTTTTGTCATTGGAATAGTTATATTTTGATTTTTGTATTTCTTGAGTATATCTTCTGGAATTCCTGCTGTTTCACTTCCAAAAAAGATATAATCACCCTCTTTAAACGCAGCATCAAAATATGGTCTATCCGTTTTAGTTGTAGCAAAGTAGGCATTGTCTTGAATTTTATTATTTTCAAAGAATTCATCAATACTTTCCCATACATGTAAATCTAATTTATTCCAATAATCAAGACCCGCACGACGTACAGCTTTTTCATCTATATCAAAACCTATTGGTTTGATAAGATGCAACGAAGCACCTGCATTTACACATAATCTACCTATTGCACCAGTATTGTTTGGAATTTGAGGGTGAACTAATACTAAATTAAAGGACATTAAAAGATTACCGTTCTATTTGCATATACAAATATCCTATCTTCAAGTGCGAGTTTTAATGCACGAGAAAGTACTACTTTTTCAACATCTTTTCCCGAACGTTGCATATCTTTCCAACCATAAGCATGATTGACATGTATCACTTCTTGAGCAATAATTGGACCTTCATCAAGATTATTGTTTACGAAATGCGCTGTTGCTCCGATAATCTTTACACCTCTATCATATGCCTGTTTATAAGGATTTGCCCCAATAAAAGCAGGTAAAAAAGAATGATGAATATTAATTATTTTATCTTCAAATGTTTCTACAAATCTTGGAGTTAAAATTCTCATATATTTTGCAAGTACAATATAGTCAACATTTTCAAAACTATTAATAGCTTCAATGATTTTTGTTTCATGCTCAGAACGCTCAAGCCCTACATGAGAAACTGTAATGTAAGGAATATCAAATTTGCTAACAAAACTCTCGAGTAAATCATAATTAGATACAACTGCTAATATATTTGCTTCAAGTTCACCTGCTTCATGACGAATCAAAATATCACCTAACGCATGAAGCTCTTTTGTTGCCATAATTATAATGTTTTTTTTATTTGGTTCTACAATCTTTACACTTGAGTTTTCTGGGAGTATAGCTTCTATTTCATTTTTTAAATCAGCTTTATTGATTTCACCATCAACAACACTTCTCATAAAAAACTTGTTACTCTCTTTATCAACAAATTCACTATTTGATAAAATATTTAGATTATGATTATAAAATATACTTGAAACTTTATACACAAGCCCTTTTTCATCATTTGCATCTATCAACACTCTATATTGAGCCATTAAATACTTCCTTTTTCTAATTTTTCAACTCTTGCATCAATAGTAGCCAAGGTGTATTCTAAAAAATTTAATGTCATATCTACTTTTGCTTCAATATTCGCATTGTTTGGAGCTTGAAAACCTTCAAAAAGTACAAGAAGTCTTTCTCTGATCGAGTTAAGATACATAAGTTCACTTTCTAAAGATGAACCCTCTTCTACTTTTTTTGGTATTACTTGTTTTTCCAGATTGTTTTTTATCTCAGTGGTAGAAGTTTCAGTTTGAATATCTTCTTCTATAGGCGTATCATCATCTTCCATCTCAGCTAATGTTGAGAGTATTACATCTTTTAATTCCATGCTTTTAATAACCACCTTTCAAACTCTTTAAACTCCACTTCGGTATCCATTTTAAGAAAAAAGTCTTTCATTTGTGTGTTTACATTCAAAAACTTTTTTCTCATTCCAGACAATCTTCTTATTGCAATTTTTGCTTCTGAATTATTTGGGTCTTTTTTCAAAACTTCTTTATATATTTCTAAAGCTTCTTCTTTTAAACCCTGAAGCTCATATATATTTGCTAAAGTTAATGTCTGCATAAATTTTAAAACCTATTTTGATATATAATTAGCGATAATTGAACCTATCTCACTTGTTGAACATATCTCTTTTGCATCGAACTGTGCTAAATCTTGTGTACGATACCCTTCTTTGAGTGTACGTTTAATAGCATTGTCAATTCTATCTGCCGCTTCATTTTCACCTAGAGCATATCGAAGCATCATAGATGCAGAAGAAATGGTTGCTATAGGGTTTGCAATACCTTGACCTGCAATATCAGGAGCAGAACCGTGTATAGGCTCATAAACACCGATTTTGTCACCTATAGAAGCAGATGGTAATAGCCCGATAGACCCACAAAGCATAGAAGCTTCATCACTTAAAATATCACCAAAAATATTTCCTGTAAGCATTACATCAAACTGCTTAGGATCACGTATGAGTTGCATTGCAGCATTATCAACATACATATGTGTTAGTTGAACATCAGGATACTCTTTAGCAACTTCTTCTACTGTATCTCTCCATAACTGTGAAACGTCAAGTACGTTCGCTTTATCAACAGAACAAACTCTTTTATCTCTTTTCATTGCAATTTTAAAGGCATGATGTGCGATACGAATGATTTCATTTCGAGTATAAACCATAGTGTTCCAGCCTTTTTCTTCATCACGACCTTTAGGCTCTCCAAAGTAGATGCCACCAATAAGCTCGCGAACAACCATCAAGTCAACACCGTTAATTATCTCAGGTTTTAGTGAAGAGGCATTAATAAGCTCATCATATACTACAGCAGGACGTAAGTTAGCATATACTCCTAACTCTTTTCTGAAACGCAGTAGCCCACTCTCTGGACGTTTTTCACGTGGCAAGGCATCCCATTGTTCACCACCGATTGCACCAAAAAGTACTGCATCAGAGTTCAATGAACCAGATATTGTTTCTTGAGGAAGTGGATCACCTGTAATATCATAGGCACAACCACCCATAAGTAGCTCTTCATATTTTAAATCGAAACCACTATAAGCAGCTACTGCATCTAAAACTTTCACTGCTTCATCTACGATTTCTGGTCCTATTCCATCACCCTTGATAAGTGCTATTTTATATGATTTCATCTATTTTTTACCTTCTACTTCATTTTTTGCAAAGTTCATTAAACCACCTGCATCGATAAGCTCTTGCATAAACGCAGGAATCGGTGTAAAGTTATATGTTTTACTTGTTGATTTATTCGTTATTGTACCAGCATTCATATCAATACTGATCTCATCACCTTCTTGAATCTCATTTGCTTCTTTTAGTTCAAATATAGGCAGACCCATATTAAATGCATTTCTATAAAAAATTCTTGCAAACGTAGGTGCAATAATCGCAGCAACACCAGCAGCCTTTAAAGCAATTGGAGCATGTTCACGACTACTTCCACATCCAAAATTTTCATCTGCAACGATAACATCACCTGGGCTCATTTTATTTACAAATTCAGGGTCAGCATCTTCCATTACATGCTTTGCAAGCTCTTCAGGAACTGAAGTATTTAAATATCTTGCAGCAATAATGAGATCTGTATCCACGTCTTTGCCAAATTTCCAAACTTTACCGTTTATGTTTGCTTTTTGCATTAAAAATCCTATTGTTTTTATAAAATAATTTTGCGATTATATCGAAAATGTTTTGTGAAGTTGATTAAAGAATAAAATTAGTGAAAACATTAGCATTGATATTAAAAAGTATCAATGCTATTTTAGGGGTTTATTATCTTTTTAAATTATTTGTAGTTTGAAGCATTTCATCACTTGTTGTGATGATTTTTGAGTTGGCATCATATGCTCTTTGCCCTGTAATCAAGTCTGTAAGCTCTACAACAAGTTCAACATTGCTCAACTCAACAAAACCTTGTCTTAATGTCCCTAGACCATCTACACCAGGGATACCTTCAACAGGTTGTCCTGAACTATCCGTTTCAAGATAGAGGTTATCTCCCATCGCATGTAATCCTGATGGATTAATAAAGTTTGTTGTCTGAATTTGACCTATTTGTGTTGCTTGTGTTTGCCCTGGTTGTATAACAGTCACTGTACCATCTGTACCTATATTGATATTTGTAGCATCTGGCGGAATAACAATTTGAGGAATAAGCGTATACCCGTCACTATTGACCATAGTACCATTCTCATCCACTTTAAAAGCACCATTTTTAGAATATACTTCTGTTCCATCAGGGAGTTCCATTTTAAAAAAACCTCTCCCTGTAATAGCCATATCAAGTTGGTTGTCCGTCTGTTTTAGTGACCCTTCAGAAAATACTTTATTTATCGCAGTTGAACGAACACCAAGACCGACTTCAATTCCTGTAGGACTTTTTGTCGTATCACTTGTTGAAGTTCCTGCATATTCCATTACATGGTACATAAGGTCTGCAAATTCAGCACGACTTTTTTTGAAACCTATAGTGTTAACATTGGCTATATTATTCGCAGTTGTATCGATTTGTGTCTGCATTCCCAACATTCCTGTTGAAGCAGTATAAAGTGATTGCATCATGGTCTATTATTTCCTTTTTCTAAGCTTTTTTAGCAATTTTTTCAATTGCATCTCTATTCATATCATTCATTTGTGTATCCATAGCTTTTTGATACATTCCAACAAGTCTATTTGTCTCTATAAGCTGTGTCATCATTTTCACTGCGTTTACATTACTTTTTTCAACAAACCCTTGTACAACGGCACCACTTTCTCCAACAGGGGTAAGAGATTTAATATCATCAAATTTATAAAGATTGTCACCCTCTTTTTTCAAAAGCTTTATATTTTCAGGCTGTAAAATTAAAAGCTTCTTGTTTAAAGTCAGTTTTACACTATTAGGGATGTTTGTACTAATCTGGCCATTTTTATCCACCTCTATCGAACTATCAACATTTGAGAAAGTGATTCCCTGCTCAGATTGGAAGTAATCATCCGGAAGTACTTCATACCCTTGCTTTGTGACTAAAGTTCCTTCATCATTAACTGTAAAAGCACCGTCTCGTGTCAACCGTATCCCCTCTGGCGTCTTCACTGCAAAGAAAAGCCCTTCCCTTGAGAGTGCAAAATCTAAAGGATTTGAACTTTTTTGTAAGCCTCCAACAGACTGATCTGTGTAAGCATCAACTATCTGAGGTACTCGAGCCATAGTTCTATTTATAAACGCAGCACCCTCTTTTGTATTGTTCTCATGTGGCAATTCATCTCTTGCTTCTTTATAAAGTCGCATAAAATCACCCACAATAAGATTATCTTGCTTAAAACCATTTGTATTAACATTAGCCAAGTTATTCGCAATCGTATCGAGTCTGTTAAACTGAGTAACCATTCCAGCTGCTGCACTATAGTAACCTGTTTGCATCACTGCCCCTGTTTTGCTTAATTTTAAAGTAAATAGCAAAGAGTGTTCCAATATTATTTTATGTAAATTTCAAATGAATAAAAAGTTAGCCTTAAGTATTTTTGGGTATAATCCACCTTTTAATAACCTTAACGCAATGGAGCAACCTCCGAATGACAGCAAAAGAACTCAACAAAGCATTAGAAACATTCTTTGAAGAACATAAATCAAAAGATTGTATAACTTATGAATCTCTTATAAGCCTTTTTGAAAAACAACCCACCGCGGCACAAGCAAAAAATATCTACAAACTTCTACAAAAGCATAAATCTTGTATTTACACATCAAGTGAACATGCTAAAAGATTAAATGATCAAGAAGCAGAAGCACGTCGTGCAGCACAAAGACAAATGCTTCAAGACAACAATACTGATAAATTTGATATTTTAAAAGAACATGAACTTCTCGAATGGTCTCGTTCAGACTCACCTGTTCGAATGTATCTTCGTGAAATGGGGCAAATACCACTTTTAACAAAAGAAGAAGAGATCGAAATTTCTAAAAAGATAGAAGGTGGTGAAAGTATCATTATTGATGCTATCTGTTCTGTTCCTTATCTTATAGAGTTTATCTTAGACTATAAAGAGCCGCTTATCAATCGTGAAAG
Organism: Sulfurimonas sp.; assembly: GCF_026988655.1. GTDB lineage: Bacteria > Campylobacterota > Campylobacteria > Campylobacterales > Sulfurimonadaceae > Sulfurimonas. The sequence goes on from NZ_JALSKT010000035.1 coordinate 10,489, forward strand.
ACGAGTAAAAGAACTTTTTAAAAGTTTTGAAGATGAAAAAGAAGATAGTGACGATGCTTCTGATGAGGGTGAAGCTGGTGCAGATAAAACACTTTCAGTAAAAGACAAATCTAGAGTTGAAAAAGTATCTACAAGTTTTAAAGCTTTAGAAAAAGCAAAAAAAGAGTGGGTCAAGATTTCTGAAAAAGCACCGCAAAGTCTTGATGGTGAATTTAATGAAGAAATACTCTCTTATTACCTCAATGTGACTTACAAAAAAGAAGTTCTCAAAGAAAAACTTCTTGATCTTGGACCAACGTCTAAACTTATTAATGAACTTGTAAAAGCAATGGAAACTGCACTTAAAAGTGACGAAGGATATGACAAAGAGCTAAAAAGACTTGAATACAAACTTCCACTCTTTAATGCGACACTTAAAGCAAATCATAAAGTTTTAGTTTCACAGATACAAGAACTAACAAAAGAAGATATTGCCAATATGGTTCCTGAAGCTACAATGGTTTCTACATATATGGAGATCAAAAAGCTTGTTCAAACAAAAGAGGCATCCAAAAACTCTTTTGATATGGAACCTGATAAACTTGAAGATATTTTAGAGCAAATAAAACGTGGTAAAAACATCTCTGAAATTTCAAAAACAAGAATGGCAAAATCAAATCTTAGACTTGTTGTCTCTATTGCGAAACGTTATACAAACCGTGGTCTTCCATTTCTTGACCTTATTCAAGAAGGGAACATTGGTCTTATGAAAGCTGTTGATAAGTTTGAATACCAAAAAGGTTATAAATTTTCAACCTACGCAACATGGTGGATTCGCCAAGCAATTTCACGTGCTATTGCTGATCAAGCTAGAACTATTCGTATCCCTATCCATATGATTGAAACCATTAACCGTATCAACAAAATCATGCGTAAACATCTTCAAGAACATGGTAAAGAGCCAGATGTTGATACAATTGCAGAAGAAGTTGGTCTCTCAGTTGAGAAAGTTAAAAACGTTATCAAAATTACAAAAGAACCTATCTCTCTTGAAGCTCCTATTGGGAGTGAAGATGATGGTCGTTTTGGTGATTTTATCGAAGATAAAGCTTCACTTTCACCATCAGATGCAATATTAAAAGATGATTTAAGAGTGCAAATAGAAGAAGTACTTGAACAACTTAATGAAAGAGAAAAAGCAGTAATCAAATTACGCTTTGGAATCATGGATGATGAAAGCGATAGAACCTTAGAAGAGATTGGTAAAGAGTTAAGTGTTACTCGTGAGCGTGTTCGTCAAATCGAATCAAGTGCAATTAAAAAACTAAAACACCCTAAAGTCGGTAGACGTCTTAAAAACTACATAGAAGAGTAAAAATAATGACCTTTGAGCAGAAGTGGTTAGAGTATGATTATAACCCATTTATATTATTTAATTCAAATGGGAAAATCATCTCTGTAAACGCAGAAGCTCAATTTCTTCTTGGATTTACAACTTCAAGTGAGTTATTTGAACTTGCAACAACCTATGCTAGTGTAAATTTCGGTTTTAGAACAACTTTTTTAGAACTAGCCTATGGGAGATACCATTTTTTTGGTATTACAGTAGGCTATGAAGATGAAAATGAAGTAGGTCTAAAACTCTATCAAGCACCCTCTTACAAACTTTCAACAAAAAAACCTATTGGTGAAGTAGTAAATGTTTACACTATTGTTGATTTGTGCATTGCTTCTAATTCTATTAATTGTGATTTAAAATTTCAAAAAGATTATGATCCGACTATACCCGATATCATTCTTGATTCTGATAAAATGATAAAACTTTTAAACAAGATTTATGCAGCTTCAAAGAAAGGTTCTAGTGTTAGAACAAAAATCTACTACAGAGTTGGGGAGCATATTAGATTTGATGAAAAAAAATATAGTCTATTTTCCATCGAAATTATTCCTGAAAACTTCAACACTGCCAAAAAAGCAGAAATAAAACTCTTCGCTGAAGAAAACAACTTTCATATTTGTATAGATAAAAGTATCACCATCAACATACCGATGATAACGGACTAGGCCAATACCTCTTTCGCACTTAAAGAACCAATGATAATCCCAAAAGTAAGTGCTGGTAAATAAAACCTCAAGTCTAAAATATCATTATTTTTAAGTGCAATAAATCCCAAAACCAACAAAACATAAGGAACAAGCCTAAGCGCAGAAACACTTCCTTTTGCCCCATGTTTCGCACTTTTTAGGCTAAAAGTTTTAATCTTTGCTTTCTCTTGCTTTACTATTTGCTTCAGGTCAAGATCTTCTGCAGGAGCCATGTTAAGTGGTTCGTCATCATAAAGTTCATGAGGGTCTTCTATCTCGTCAAGCAAATCTCTTTTGTCTTCATATTGCTCACTCGCGACTTGCTTGTCTACCATTTTACTATAGGCAAATGATGAACCAAGTATAACTAGAAAAGCACTCATAAACGCAACTTCTACATTTGCAAATACTGCAGAGGAGATAAGATAAGTAGCAAAGATAAAAATCTGTGCCACCAAAAAGATACTAATAACTTTTTTCACCATAATCCTCATCATCTTCATCATCTATCTGTTTTTTAATAGCATAACGAGGTTCTTTTGCTAACTCTTCAAACTCTTTATATTGTTTTGAATATGCTTTATAAACATTTAAAATTGCTGCAGCAATACCAATGAAAACACCAACCCAAAAAAGCCAAGCAATATCTGTCCATCGTTTTAAGAGCCAGCCAATACCAACTCCCATAAGAACAGCCACAACCATAGAAATTCCTAAAGAAAGGCTATCCGCCGCTTCTATAATGGGCTTGATACGAGGTTTTCTTTCCTCCTCTGTCTCTTCTTGGGGTTTATTTTGCATTTGTTATCTCTTTAAACACTTCTTCACTTGCTTTTATTGTAGACTCTACCATTTCATCTGTTACAGCAGTTGAGATAAAACCAGTTTCATACAATGAACAAGCAAAATAAAAACCTCTCTCTAGCATACCTGCATGAAACGCAGCAAATATTGCAGCATCACTCTTAGCAGCATCAGCAAAGTTTTTTACTGGATTTTCATTAAAGAAAAAGCCAAACATAGAACCTCTTGTATCTGTCTGCATAGCTATACCATACTTAGCAGCAGCAGCTTTCATCCCTTCTACAAGTCGTGTTGCCCTCTCATTGAGCACTGCAATGACTCGTGCATTTCTTCTGAGTTTACTCAGTGCTGCATATCCTGCTGCCATAGCTACTGGATTTCCACTTAGTGTTCCTGCTTGATATACTGGACCATCAGGAGAAAGCATAGCCATAATTTCAGCTCTTGCACCAAAAGCACCAACAGGCATACCACCACCGATAACTTTTCCAAGTGTAACCATGTCCGGTATTACACCAGTGATAGATTCAGCACCATTGACGCTTCCACGAAAACCACTCATAACTTCATCAAAAATCAACAAAGCACCATGCTCATCACAAACCTTACGAAGTTCATGTAAAAACTCTTTATCTGCTGGAACAAGTCCCATATTTCCAGCTATTGGCTCGATAATTACACAAGCGATATTATCAGAGTCTGCAAAACATTTTTTTACACTTTCTATATTGTTGTACTCAGCTAAAAGCGTATGTTTTGTAAAATCAGCTGGAACACCAGGACTTGAAGGATTTCCAAATGTAGCTGCACCACTGCCTGCTTCAACCAAAAGAGCGTCACTGTGCCCATGATAACAACCAGTAAATTTTACAATATCATCACGACCTGTAAAACCACGAGCCAAACGAATAGCACTCATCACTGCTTCTGTTCCACTACTTACAAAACGAACTTTATCTATTGAGTCAAAAAAACCAACAACAAGTTTTGCAAGTTCTGTTTCAGCAAGTGTTGGTGCTCCAAAACTAAGCCCATGTTTTACAGCATCTATAACTGCAGCTTCAATAGTTTCATCACGATGACCAAAAAGTAATGGCCCCCAACTTTGTACATAATCTACATATTCATTGCCATCTACATCTTTAAGGTAAGCACCCTTTCCTTCTGTTATAAAGATGGGGGTTCCTCCTACACTCTTGAATGCTCTAACCGGTGAGTCAACACCACCAGGAATCAAACTTTGTGCTTCTTCAAATGCTTTTTTCGATGCTTGTGTATTCATTTATGCCCTTACTTTTCAATATATTTTTTCTTATTATATCTAAGTAGTATTAATAAGTGCCTGACAAGAATAAATGACATAATTAATAATATGTATTTTGTTAAATGAGTTTCTCAAACACTCTAATTTTCTCTTCTTTTACTGTGTAATCATTAAGATACTTATGTACTAATCTCCAAAAATCCGACTTAATTAAAAAAACGGGTGCATAATTTTCTACTTTTTCTTATAATTCACAAGATAATAATCTACTAAATTTAACTTCAAACTTTGACTCAACCCACGATGCAAACTAATCATATTTTTCATATGTGA
>NZ_JALSKT010000036.1 GCF_026988655.1 Sulfurimonas sp.
TATTATTTTGACATCTTGGACATATTTTTGCATTTTTTTACAGCTCATTGTAAATAAAACCTTTTTAGCCATTACTATACCGTAGTTTCAAGCACTTTTTAGACCCCATATTTTTTCATTAAGTCAACTTTCCCAACCCCTTGTTTCGCGACACTTAAAACAAATGAGAGAGTCGGGGTACTTAAGCACAAAAAAACAAGGAAAATGGATTATTTATACGCTAGTGAAAAACCATTTACTAGATTTCATTATAAGCTCTATCGAGATTCAAGAAGAAAAGATTCCTGCACTTATTTCCTGTAAGGCAAAGACTATTTGACTTCAATAGTCACATCATCACCAACAACTAAAACATCACCGGCAATGATTTTTGCTCTTTTTCTTGTTTCCACTTCACCATTACGCAGTACATACCCTTCACTTACTATATGCTTCGCCTGTGCACCACTATCTACTAAGTCCAAAACTTTTATTAATTTAAAAAGTTCTATATAATCATCTTTTAATTCAAATGTCATTTTTATCTTCTCGTTTATTTTTTGCAATGATACCTAATTTATCTACTCTTTTAAGTTTTTTTATAGCATATTCCCTTTTTGATGCACTACTTCTGTCCTTACATCTTTCACTATACACTAGTCTAACTGGTCGTCTTAGCCTTGTGTACTTTGCTCCTTTTTGTGATTTATTGTGTTCTTGTACACGTCTTTGAATATCTGTTGTAATCCCTGTATATAGGGTTTCATCACTACATTCCAGAATATAAACAAAATAATTAGACATAACAATTCCTTATCTTATATTTCCAGCTATAAAAAATAGTATCATTTTGTAACAATTCTATCACACTTTTATCAAAACTATTGTAAATAAAAAAAAGTTATAATATAATCAACTATTCAATTTTTATCACAAATGAGAATTTTGATTGATAAGAGGACACAATGATGCAAAAGCAAAGAGTAATTATAGTAGAAGATGATGAAATAACATCATTAAATTTAAATATGTCCCTACAAAAGCATGGCTATAGTGTTGTTGCAGTATGTGATAATCCAGAACAAGCTGAAAATAAAATTCAGACACATAATCCTGACGTTATTATCGTTGATATCTCGCTTCAAAAAACTTCTGACGGTATTGAACTTGCCAAACGTATAAAAGAAAAATACAATATCCCTTTTATATATCTCACATCATACAGCGATGAAGCAACGATAAGTCATGCAAAAAAAACAGAGCCTTATGGTTATATCGTAAAACCCTTTGATCCAAATTCTCTTCATGCAACTATTCAAATGGCCCTTTTTAAGTACCAAGTTGAAAATGAGCGTAAAGAAAATATTCAGACACTTAAACTTGATAAAACTAACCTTGAAAAAATGCTTTATTTAAAAAAATCTGACAGTGAACCCATTGTCCCTTTTGGAGATGAATACCATCTTGATATTAGTAAATGTGAAACATTTTATCAAGGCAAAAAGATAAAACTAACAAAAAAAGAAAATGCTTTTTTACGCCTTTTAGTCGCTCAAATAGGAGTTGTAGTCTCTTTTGAGCAAGCTATGAACTATGTCTGGGATGAGAATGGTGCTACTGAAAACAGTGTAAGAACACTTGTATGGCGATTAAGAAATAAACTTGAGACAGACATCATTAAAAATGCTTCAGGGATAGGCTACTACATAGAAGAGAATTAAGCTACTTGAATTGAGTCTATCTTTTCTTTTATAATTTTATAACTACGAGCATAGTCATATGCTTCATCTTTATCTTTCGCACTTTTCTCCATCGCACTGGCTGTATTTTGTATCAACTCTAATCGAAAGTTACCGCTTGAACCTTTGATAGCATGAGAGAGTAATCCAATCTGCTTGTAGTCTTTTTTCTCAATTGCTTTACTAAGTTCAGGAAGTGTTGTTCGCATCTTTTTTAAAAAAAGTGTTAGTAGCATTACAAGTTCATCATTATTAAGCATCAACTCTTTGAGCAGTTTCTCAGTATCTAGCCCTATGATAAGATCACTTTGTTGCGTTTCTTCTTCATGCGTCATTTTTGTAATATTAAAAGAGTCAAGCTTCACATAAGACATAAAAACTCTCTCAAGTTCTTTCAAGATAACAGGTTTACCTAAAAATGCATCAAAACCACTTAAAAGACCACGCTCCTTCGCTCCTTTAATGACATTCGCAGTTAATGCAGAAATAGGAGTATGACGCAGACCGTGTTCTTCTTCATACTCTATAATTTTACCAACAGCTTCTACCCCATCCATAACTGGCATCTGCTCATCCATAAGTATTAAATCATAACTATTCTCTTTGTAGAGTTCAAAAGCTTCTAGCCCATCATTAGCAACATCAAAAGTCAAACCATATTTTGTAAGTATAATTTTAATCAACTCTTGATTAGCCTCATTATCTTCAGCTATTAATATATGACCTTTAAACTTGTTCAAAATCTTTTTATCATAGTCTATATGATTATCCGGATTGAGTAGTTCATCAAATGCTTTCTGTATTTTAGAGCAGTACAAGGGAAAACAAATAGAATTAACATTCATATAGCTATCATAATAGTCATACTCACGACTCATTAAAGCAATGTTTATTTTATCAGAACTAACTACAGACTCTATAAAATTTTCATTACACTCTTCGTGCACAAAAATACAAACATCATACTCACAATCGAGATTATCTACGACCTCTAATTGCATATCAAAAATCTCTGCATACCTTATGAAAGATTCATGTTTTATGCCAATCTGCATATCTTTAGCATAGATAACCATCTTTAGTTGTTGATATTTTTTTATATCTTCAATGACTTGACACTCTTCTAAATTAACTTCTATAGGAATCTCTGTAGTAAAAGTACTTCCCTTGCCTATTTCAGATTGTACACTCACTTTCCCACCCATTAGTTTTGCCAATTGCTGTGATATAGAAAGTCCTAAGCCTGTTCCATTTTTATTAAACGCTATATGTTCAGGTGCTTGAGCAAAGGCTTCAAATACATGTTCTAACTCATCATCACTAATACCTACCCCACTATCAGAAACAGATATTTTCAATACTCGTGTATCACACTCTGCTTCTACTTTTATCATACCACCTTCTGGAGTAAACTTAATAGCATTACTTAAAAAATTCGATAAAATTTGTTTGATACGCAAAATGTCACCAAAGAGTTCTTTGGGAATATTTGGGTTAATAAAAGAGATAATAGTAATATCTTTTGCATTCGCACTTGCTACAAAAAGCTCCATAGAATGGCTCAGTTCTTCATGCAAAGAAAAAACCTTTGGCTCAATGGTAAATTCACCGCTACGAAGTTTTGAGAAGTCTAAAATATCATTAATAATACTCAAAAGATTTTCGCCACTACGAAGAATGATATTAAGATAATTACGATGTTTTTTTGAGATATCTTCATCAATAAGGAGATTTACAAAGCCGAGAATTGCATTGAGTGGTGTACGAATTTCATGCGACATATTTGAGAGGAAATACTCTTTTGCTTGAGAAGCCAAAAGTGCTTCTTGTCTAGCATCTATAAGTTTTTGAAAAACAACATCAGTATAATACTTTAAAATTCCACGAAAATTTTTATCAAAAATAAAAGATATTTCTTCAAAAACTTCTTTTGAATTTAGTCCTACATCATAAGAAAAGTCAAGCATAGAACGTCGAAAATGGCTACAAAGTTCAAACAATTCATCTGCACTAATTTCTCTGTACTTTAAGTATTCTAGCAGTTCTCTCATGACTGGACAATTACCAATCTCATTATCACCGCTTATCACACCCATAAAATAATCAAAAACGCCATTGGCATAATTTTGTATAAAATAGTCTCTATCTATTTCATGTTCATTTAAAATTATTTTAGGAGAGTGGTAAGACACCCATTGTTGGATAATGATCTCTTTAGATGCTACAAAAAGATGTTGTTTTTCAAAGAGGATAGGTATTTTTTTTTTCATTAAATAAAATCTTTTTAGTTCTTTAGGGAAGAGAGTTCCTCCCCAAAATATCTATTTAGTGACTTTTGCCAACGACAATTATCATTTTGATATTGAGTACCAAAAATCTAAAAAACTGCCAGATAACACAAGTACGCATAGCCCTTGCAAATTTACCTGGTATCATAGTTAAACTAAATTGTTCTTTTTCAAAGTTATATTCTTCTTGTTTCATTGTATATTTCCTCTTTTTTTTATTCTGGGATTAAAGTCCAGCCTGGATTAAGTTTTGCTTTATAGATAAATAAGTAGTGAAGAACATGTTTTATCCAGTGTCCTGCAAGACCTATTTCACCAAATGTATAATCTGTATCACGTCCTGTTCCTGGATATTTTTCAAAATCAGGCACAACAGGATACACAGTCATAGCAGCAGCTGTACCATCAAAGATACCTTTTCCAGCAGAAGCAACACAAGCAGCACCCATTTCAGCCATAGAAGCTTCATGTAAATGAGCAGCATCACCTTTAGTAATCATGTCACATACAGAATGAGCAACAGCTTTACCAATAATACCAGCAGGCATACCAGTTCTTGGAGGCGTTGGATTAATTGGTGTTCCATTTGGAGATTTCATAGGTTTTGAAATAGCATGTGGTGGTGCAAAAGCAATACCAGCAGCAAACATATTTTTATATGAAGGATTTTGATACGTTCTTGGCCAGTCTGCAGCTTTCCAATCAGCATAAGCTTTTGGAGTGTAATCAGCATCGACTTTCATAAAACCATTTGGAGCGAATACTGTGTCTGTAATATCTGAACCATCTTTAGCATACGCTTTTAATCCAACACCAGCAAACGGTGGGATAAGCATTGAAAAGTCAAATTCCTCTTCACCCGTTGAACCGTCAAGGAGCTCATAATGCAACTTACCTGCTTCAACTTTAGAAGTATGCGCACCTATTAACCACTCAATACTTCTCTCTGCAAAAAGTGATTCAGCAAAAAGTTTTGAAGACACTACGTATCCGCCAACTTTCATATGCAATCCACCCATACCAAAATCACCTAAGAAAGACTCATTAGAGATCCATTTTATATCCGCCATATCACGAACGCCAGCTTTTGATAGTTCATGTTCAATATTAAATATATACTCAAACGCAGCACCTTGACATGTACACATTCCATGACCAGTACCAATTAAAAATTTTTGACGTGTTCCGCCTTTCATTTTCTCAATTGCTTCTTGAAGTTTTTCATTTGCATGAACTGCGTGACCTGCTGTGCAAACTGAAACTGTATGCTCACCAAGCTGATCACCTTCACCTAGACCTGGAGTTGCACCAAAATTTAGTTTTGGTCCTGTAGCATTTACAATATAATCATATTCTATATTTTCAACTTGACCAGCTTTTCCTTCCTCCGTATATTCTATACTTACAAATGGTTTATCACTAGTTTCATTCCCCTCTGGGTTTAGAGATGTAGCTTTTGCTTGATAATATGTAATCCCTGCTTTTGCATACACAGGAGCTAAATCAAAAGTAACATCTTTTTTTGTCATTTGACCGACACCTACCCAAATATTTGATGGAATCCAGTTCCATTGTGAATTTGGTGTTACCACAACAACTTCATGTTCTGATCCTAACCATTTTGCAGCGAACGTTGCTGTCGTATGACCTGCAACACCACCACCTAATACAACTAATCTTGCCATTGACTTTCCTCTTAGTTTAAATTAAGAATAAGTCTATCTAATTTTAATCACATTATTATCACAAAATTTTATCAAGATTAGTATTATCATATATGAAGATAAATATAACTTTACAATATACCCATTTCTAGGGAGAAGAAGAGAATCAAAAGCAAATTATTTAATAAATAACAATATATAATAAATACTTTTCTAGTAAATATGTGTAAAAAATACACACTCTTAATCTAGGCTTTTAAACTATGTCAAATAAAAGAGCTTTGGTTTAGTTCCAAGTTCTGGCTTTAAAGTAAAATACTTCCTTTTGCTTAAAACTTGACTTATTTCGCTTGTTTCATCATCTAAATCACCAAAATATCGTAATTTTGCTGGGCATGTTATTTGACATGCTGTAGTTATTTCACCTCTAGATAGTCTTGTATCTGCACAAAAGATACATTTATCTGTAACATGATTTTTTTCATCTACATATCTTGCTTCATAAGGACAAGCATACATACATGCCATAGTTAAATCACACAAATTTTTATGGAGCCTGACTATTCCATTGCTATCTCTATAAATAGCTTCATGCGGACAAGCTTTTAAGCATGGAGCATCTTCACACTCTTGACATTGCATTTGTAAAAACTGTATGTTATCTTTTTGCAAGTTCCAAAAGTCTCCAAACACATTACCATCTTCTTGTATCCAAAGCCTATGGTTTTTTGCCCCCAAATCTATTCCATTCTCTTCTTTACATGCAACTTCACATGCGTGGCAATTAATACACAGTTTATAATCAAAAGCCATTCCATAGTTTGCCATCACAGTTTCCTTATTGTTACATCAGTTTCATGCATAGTAGCACATCCATATATCTTTTCAAATTTATCTTCTATAATCATATTGTCACTTGCTCCTTTTGCAAAAGCATGTGTTAATTCAGCAGAATTACTTCCAAAACCATGTGCAAACCATACTACCTGTGGTGCTATCTTATTTGTTGGATATACTTGTAGTATAACTCTTGCAATAGCACTCGCGACCACAACATAATCACCTTCTTTAATTTTTAAACTCTTTGCGACTCCATCATTTAACCAGAGAGAGTTCATCTCTTTTATCTCTTGCAACATTAAGTTATTTGCAGTCGCTGTTTGTGTTGATGTAATATAACGTCCAGTAATCAGCCTAAAACTATTTTTTTTTGTTTTAAAGTCATAACGAGTATGCCAGGTAGGTATAGCATCAAAGCCATTTTTCTCTAATTTCTTTAAATAACAATTTACCTTATATCTTCTTTTTACTGTATAAAATTTTTTCTCTTCAGGATAATATGTATATAAGCCATTTCCAAGATTTTTTTGTTTATTTATGAAAGGGTGCCAAACCCCTCTTTCTCTCAATGATTTATACACATTTTCATCAAACTGAGAAAGTATTAATTTTTTATTTCTTTGAGTGATACTTTTTTGATACAATTCAGACAAATCATAACCGCCAGAGCTAAAGGCTGCTACTCGACCCTGTTGCTTGATACTATCTTGTAAATCTTCATCATACTTACTGCTTACATCAAAAAGAGGTACTGAAAGTTTTTTGCCTAAACCTTTTAGTATTTCTTGCATACTTTTACTCTCATAGAGAGGATCAATTACTCTATTTCTAAGTGCTAAAGAAGGTTCAAGTCTATTAAAACTTACAAGCATATCTTCGCGTTCTAAATAAGTACACTCTGGAAGAATAACATCAGCCATCATAGCGGTATCACTAGGCATAGTATCTAAAACAACAACTAAGTCCATCCCTTTGAGCATCTTTTTCGTTTTTGCGATATTGGGCATATTTTGCATAATATTATGCTTGCGTATAAACATTGCTTTTACAGGGTATGGAGCAGTGTTACCTATGACTTTTTCTCTAAAATTTAACCAACTTCCACCCTTTTGTGAGCCATAAACAATTCCATCTAAATCAAATCTTCCCTGAGCTTCATTGTAAAAAGGTACATTAATCTCTTCTTCTTTTAATTTAATTGGTTTCCCAAAAATTATGCCACCTTTTTTATTAATTGAACCAGCTAGCGCATTGATTAGAACCATTGCTCGACGTAATTGGAAGTCGTTTTCACTCCATACACTTCTTCTTCCAAGGTAATACAAGGGATTTGAAGCAGAAAAAAATTCTTTTGCAATCTGCTGAATTTTTTCTGCAGGAATATGTGTCTTCTCTTCTGCCCATTTAGGAGTATATTGACAAGAGAGTATATGTTCTTGTAATAGATTAAAATCATTAAAATACTCTTGCACATATTTTTTATTATATAACTCATCTTTTATTGCTACATACATCATGCTCAAACAAAATGCCAAATCTGTTCCTGGATGTAAGGGAAGATACTCATCTGCTTTTTGAGCTGTAATTGTATAGCGTGGGTCTAAGACTATCAGTTTTTGTTTCGCATGTATCATATCAACACTATCTGGAGTAATTAAAGATTCATACCTGTTGGCACCACTAATAATCATATAATCGCTACCTGCAACATCCATTTCACCGATATCACCAATGGTAAGTTGCGTTGCCCCTAGTTTCGTGTTTAAACAGATACTCCCCTCATCTAAAAAGTTTGCACTTCCAAGTTTTGAACCAAAAAACTTAATATATTCATCTTTGTTAAATCCTTCACCATTACAGTATGCAATAGTTGAACGATTATCTTTTTGTTCATCTATAATTTTTACGAGTTTTTCTTTGATATATTCATAAGCTTCATTCCAAGTAACTCTTTTATATCTACCATCTCCACGCTTACCTATTCTAATAAGTGGATATTTTAATCTATCCTGATCATAAACTGCTTGAATACCGGCATTCCCTTTAGGACAAAGCATATTTCTACTTTTTGGAAAGTATTTATTTGGATTTAACTTTGTTATAGTGTTATGTTCAACTCTCGCAAATCCTGCACATTTATTTCTACACATATTACATAAATAAGGAGTATTTTTCACTTTTTTATCTGATGTTTTTGTAGTAAAAAGAGGACTAGATAAAGATGAACTAGCGTAAACACACAATGCGATACTACTTTGTAGAAATTTTCTTCTTGAAGTTTCAATTAATTGCATAGATATATTATAGCCAAATACACCTTCTCTTTTTAAGTAAGAAAAATTATTAGTTTTTTAAAATTTTATTAATAATTTCATATGTATTTTTTGACAATCCTTGAGTAGAAACTACACGTTCCAACTCTTTTGAAATCAAAGTTTTGTTATTATCCATTAATTTATCATAAATTTTAAACGAGCTTGCCAAGCCTGAAGCCATTTGCGGGTTGATTTTATCAAGTTCTATGATTTTATCTGCAAGAAATTTGTATCCACTCCCATCACTCGCATGAAAATGTTTATAATTTCTTGCAAAACTACCTATTAGAGAGCGAACAAGATTTGGAACTTTTTCATCATACACCTCATCAAGTTGCAAACGTTCCACTCTATCAAGTAATTCTTCGCGCCCTGAAGATGCTAAAATGGCAAAGTATTTATTCATAACAAGTGTTTCATTTTTGTATCTATTATAAAAATCTTCCAAAGCATTTTGTGCAAATTCTGCATGGATGTTTTCCAATATATCAAGTGCAACAATTCTATCAGTCATAGTAAGTGAGTTTTCATATTGTAGTTTTGCAAGTTGTGAAACTTCATCATTTTCTAAGGCGGAAAGTATTTTTAAAACTCTATTTTTCAATGCTCTTTTTGCCATATTTGATGCATCAAGTTTTACACTCTTTGGTTCATGATTAGCTTTGTACAACTCTAAAAGTTTTTCTTTATATCTTAATGCTAAATGTTTTAAGAGTTTTTCTTTGGCTTCATATATCTTTGTAAAATCTATCACATCATGTGTTTGCATGATTGCTGAGATACTTGGAAGCTCTAACAAATGTGCTTTATAAGATAAGTCGATATCTAAATCTAAAAGATATCCATACGCTTCTACAAAATTCTCATTTACATTCTCACCATTAAAAAGAGCATTGATACTTTGCAATGCAAAATTTTGTGCCGCTTCATACTGCACGAAAGCATTTGTGTCGTACTTCATTAAAAAGGCAAAGTCATTTTCATCTTGTTCTATGATGATGGGAGCAGAGAAGTCTCTGTTTATTGAAAGTTTTGGCTGCGTTTGAAAGCCTTCAAAATGAAATACTTCACTCTCTTTAGATATTATCAAGGTAGTGTCTAAAACCTCTTCTCCCGCTTCATTTATCAGACCCATTTTAAGAGGATAGTAGTATGCCTCTTGTTTTGATCCCTCTACTGCGTTTGGAATAAGCTGAGTCAAACGCAGTGAATAAACACCATTTTCAAAAGACTCATGCACTTGCAATTTTGGAGTTCCACTTTGGTCATACCAGCGTTTAAACTGTGATAAATCAAACGAGCCACACTCATGCATAGCCCACAAGAAGTCATCAACCGTAACAGCTTGCCCATCAAATGTTTTAAAATACAAATCAGTCGCTTTTCTATAATTTTCTTCACCCAAAAGAGTGTGAAGCATACGGATAACTTCTGCACCTTTTTCATATACCGTTGCTGTATAAAAGTTATTCATTGAGATGTAAGATTTGGGCTGTATCGGATGTGCAGTAGGCGAAGCATCTTCTACAAATTGGCGTTCACGAAGAGCTATCACATCTTCAATACGCTGTACCTCTTTTGAGTTCATATCAGCTGAGAAACACTGATCACGAAATACTGTCAGCCCTTCTTTGAGTGTCAGTTGGAACCAGTCGCGACAAGTGATACGATTGCCCGTCCAGTTATGAAAATACTCATGTGCGATAACAGACTCAATTCCCATAAAATTTGCATCCGTAGCTGTATTTATGTCAGCTAAAACATAGGCAGAGTTAAAAATATTTAAGCCTTTATTTTCCATCGCTCCCATGTTAAAACTATCAACAGCTACTATATTATAGATATCCAAATCATAAGCACGACCATATTTTTCTTCATCCCACTGCATTGCTTCTTTTAGTGAATGCATGGCATGATGACATTTTGCTTCATTTCCTAAATCACAGTAGATATTGAGTTCAACTTTATTCCCATCCATAGTTATAAATTCATCTTCAATACTGCCAAGATTTCCACCAACAAGAGCAAAAAGATATGAAGGTTTTGGATGTGGATCGTGCCAAGTAACACCATGACGTGTCTCCAAAGTATCATAACATTTTACTTTGTTTCCATTGCTAAGAAGTACTGGGTACTTCTGTTTATCGGCTATAACAGTTGTTGTAAAGACACTCATCACATCAGGACGATCAAGATACGGTGTAATAGAGCGAAAACCCTCTGGCTCATTTTGTGTACAGAATATATCTCCAGATTTATAGAGTCCTTCTAGTTCAGTATTATTTTGTGGGTAGATTTTATTTACTACCTTAAGCTCAAACTTCTCTGGCACATTCAATACTGTAAGAGTATCATCTTCTATCACATATCTATTTTCTTGTAATTTTAGCTCATTCAAACGCAGCTCTAAAAGTTCTAACTCCACACTATCAAGTTTTAAATCTTTTTCACTACTCTCAAGTTTTTCAAACTGCATCACATTCGTCACAATTGCCTCTTCTTCAAAAAGCTCGAAAGTAAGCTTTACCGAGACTATCTTAAAGGCAGGTTTTTTATAATCTTGTAGATATTTTGCTTTAGGTTGTTCACTCATATTTATTTATCCTTTTTCCAATTAAATTCTTTTAGTATCATGTTAAATGTATCATCAAACGCAGCTTCAAACACTAACACTGCGTTTGAGTAGGGATGGCGTACTTCCAAAGTACTGCAATGCAATAATAATCTATGCATATTATAGGTTTTACGCACAAACTTGTTATGTTCACCTCGTCCATATTTTGTATCCCCTAAAATATGATGAGAAATATGTTTCATATGCCGACGAAGTTGATGTTTTCTCCCCGTTTGAGGGCATAACTCCACTAAAGTGTAACGTGTTGTATCATAAAGTCCAACCGCTGCGTTTAGCTCCACTGTTTCAAGGCGAGTATACTTTGTCAGGGCTTCTTGTGGCTCTTTATCTACTTGTGCTTTTTTATCACTTATCTTATCAAGTTTCTCTTTTAATGCATGATCTATCAGACCACTTAGGGACGTATATCCACGAACAACAGCATGATAAGTTTTTTGAATTGTGTGTGATTTGAACTGTTTAGAGAGTAAGCCTGCCGTTTGGCTATCAAGCGCAAAAAGTAGTACACCTGAAGTTGGTTTATCAAGACGGTGGACAGGATAGACCCACTGTCCTATCTGATCACGGAGCATCTTCATCGCAAAATAAACCTCATGAGAATCAATCATAGACTTATGAACTAAAAGCCCTGATGGCTTATTGATTGCGACTAAATACTCATCTTTATAGATTATCTCAAGTTCATAGTTTTCAAACATCTCTTTAGACTATCTAGGATCTCGTTTTGTAGTTTTTCTTTTTTTCTTTGTTGCAATAGACTGTTTTTTTGTTTGTGGTCTATTGCTTTTATTTTTACTAAACTGGCGTTCTTTTTTCTCAGCACTGCGTTTATGTTCAGCTTTAAGCTTCACTTCATCCACATCTTTTCTTCTTATGGTAGGATCTGGTTCAAAGCCTTCAACAACTTCAAGAGGGATTTTTTGACCGATAAGTTTTTCAATATCTTTCATATCATATTTTTCATAAATATCTATCAGTGAAATTGCCTCACCTTGACGTCCTGCACGCCCAGTTCTTCCCACACGATGCACATAATCTTCAGGGATAGAAGGCAGTTCATAATTGATAACATAAGGAAGATTTTCAATATCAAGCCCACGTGAAGCGATATCAGTAGCAATAAGCACTCTTGTCAAGCCTTCTTTAAATTGATTGAGTGTTTTTAAGCGATTTGCTTTTGTTTTATCGCCATGAATGATGCCACATTTGAGTCCATCTTTTACTATCTCCGCAGCAAGTTCATCTGCACTCTGTTTCGTTCTTGTAAAGACCAAAACCTGAGGGAAATTTCTTGAGCCTATAAGGTAGGCTAAAAGTTCTGCTTTTCTTGCAGTATCCACTTGATATGCTACTTGATTAATGGTATCAACAGTTGTATTTTTCTTTGCCGTTTCAATAAAAGCAGGTTTAGTTAAAATAAGCTTTGAGAGTTTTCTTACCTTGTCTGAAAAGGTTGCGGAAAAAAGTAGTGTCTGATGACGCTTTGGCATCAGTGGGTGAATTTTACGAATGTCTTTTGTAAAACCCATATCCAACATTCTATCTGCTTCATCAAGAACAAAAACTTCAACATCTTTCAGACTTAAACCACTCTCAATATGTTCTAACAAACGCCCCGGTGTAGCAATAACTATCTCCGTACCATTCTTTAAAACTTCTCTTTGCTTTTGTAAATCTTTACCACCGACTAAAATTGTCGTTTTTATATCCATATATTTTGAAAAGCCAACAATATCATCATGAATCTGGATACTCAACTCTCTTGTAGGAGAGAGAATCACAGCACGGACACCCTTACTCTCTTCACGCTTTCGCAATCTTTGCAAGATAGGGAGTGCAAACGCAGCAGTCTTGCCTGTTCCTGTTTGTGCTGTCGCAAAGATGTCTTTTTTTGCTAAAACTATGGGAATAGCTCTTGTTTGAACAAGTGTCGGTTTATCATAACCCAAATCTTTCACAGCATTAAGCAATGGCTTAATAATTCCTAACTTTTCAAATGACATTCTCTAACCTTCATATTTTATGTATGATATTTTACCATATTTAGTATTTGTAAGCTCTTAGTTGATATAATACGACAAATCAATATGAAGAACAATTATGGTCAGAAAAACACTTAAAAAGACTTCCAAGCATGAAAAATTACAAGCTTTCATAAAAAAATCAAAAATACCAAGAGAGTACCTTGCCCCAAATCGGAAAATGATTTCAAGAGGTGTTCTTATCGGACTTTTTATCGCTTTTATTCCCATGCCTATGCAGATGGCAGCCGTGCTTCTTTTTGTACCATTTATAAAGTTTAATGTTCCTGTCGCACTAGCAATGTGTTGGCTTAGCAATCCTATTACAATGCCACCTATGTACTACATGGAGTATCTTACCGGTTCATTTTTACTAGGTATCATCCCAGAACCTGTAGAGATGACACTAGAGTGGTTTTCCAATAACCTTGAAAAAATCTTCGTACCTTTATATTTTGGAACAGCGATTTACTCTATCTTTGGTTCAATTTCTGCATATTTTTTAGTGAATTATCTTTGGAAATCTTCAGTGGATAGAGATAAAAAGAAACATTATAAACAAAGATAAGTAGCAAACAAGAGTCAGCGGCTGAAGTTGAGCTCATTAAGAAAGCCAAAATAGTAAACTATCATGCCAATCCAAAGTAGCAAAATAATGATATGCTTGAGAAGAAAAGAGTTTTTTGAGACTTTATGACGAAAGATTGCCATACTGAGAGTCGCGCCTAAAAATCCTCCAAGAAGTGAAAATGTGAAGAGTTCTTTCTCGGAAATTCTAGAAGCTCCCACTTTTGCACTAAACTTATCAAAAGTATAGACTACAAACGCAGCGACGTTAATAAATATAAAATAGATTAAAATAACTTTTTGCACTATTTTTTATAGCTCCAAATCATAAATCCAATACCAATAATCAAAAAAGGTATACTTAAAAGTTGCCCTGTAGTTAAACCAATATCTAGCGAGTACTCAGCTTGTCTTACTTTAACAAACTCAACCAAGAACCTCACTGTAAACGTTAAGACTAAAAACAAACCAAACAAAAAGCCTTTTTTTAATGTTTTGTAATTCTTCTTATATATGTAAGCCAAGATGAAAAATATAACAAGATAGGAAAAAGATTCATAAAGCTGTGCGGGATGCCTTGGAAGATCATCTACTCTTTGAAATACAACTGCCCAAGAAACTTCTGTAGGTTTTCCAAGTATTTCAGAGTTCATAAAATTACCCATACGAACAAAAAAACCAAAGAGTGCTGTCGGAATAACGAGCCGGTCAATTAACCACATCAGATCTGTTTTATACTTTTTACATCCAAAGTATAAAGCTATGATAACACCAAGTCCTCCGCCATGACTTGCGAGTCCGCCTTCCCAAACTGCAAAAATCTTCATAGGATGCGCAAGATAATAATCAGGATCATAAAAAAAACAATGCCCTA
>NZ_JALSKT010000037.1 GCF_026988655.1 Sulfurimonas sp.
TCGAAATCTGCATTATAACTTTTTCTCTTCTTACTCATTTCTTTATCCCTATATTTTCTATTTCAATTGTAACATTTTGAAATTAAATTTGAAAATTTACTGGTTCGATTTTTGGGGTTCATTATAGGATAAAAACAGTATGAAATCAGTACTTATTTATAATATTTTATAATTTTAATGGGGTTCTATTGCATAATTCGGGTTTAATAATTTTGCTTCTTGTTTTTCATCAAGTGGATCTATATTGTTTCTAATTTTTGTAATGTATTCGGTTCTCTTATTTCTTGCTGTTTTGAGTGTTGTATTTGGAAATGTACCAAAAGATGTTTTTCGTCTCTTGTTTGGATAGGTAGGGCTTTTGTATATAAACTCCCATAATTTAGACCCGTTAGGTTTTATTAATAATTGCAGTCCGTTACCGTCTGCCTTAGTATATGCTTTCTCTTGTGGCTTTAGTGCTTCTATTTGTTTGGTATTAAGTGGTGTTACAACTCGTGGCATAATTGACCTTTACAACAATTTAAGTTACATCATTAAATGAAGTTACATTTTAAAAGTGTAATGTAACCTCTAATGTAAAAAAAGAAGTTACATTTCTCTTGTTTGTATTGTACCGTATTTTATAGTAATATTGTTAAAGTATCGTATTTAAGGGTGTTTAATGGGGGTTATTGGAGTGTATTTAATTGAATTTTGGTGGAGCTGTGCGGAATCGAACCGCAGTCCGAAACCTAGCTACTCCCAACGTCTACATGCTTAGAAAAGTTGTTAAAATCTTATCTTGCTTCATACAACTTGCAAAACTACACAAGACCAGCCTCTAAAATTCGTTTTAGATGGAGACACATCTAAAATATATCTAAATGAAGGGTTATACTTCGAGTCCTGCTTATTTAGAATCCACAGGTGAAGCAGCCCGCCTCTTACGAGGGGTTAAAACTTAAGCTACTGCTAAAGCTGGGCGATAATTTGTATTGTTTGCGTTTAAGCAATTGTGAGCCGTGTAACGGAAATGCTCAGTCCGACATGCAGTTGGAAGCTACTAGGTCCCGTCGAAACCAGGTCAGCCCCATATTTACTTTTTACAAAGCTATCAAATTATATCAAAGTTAATGTTTTATATTTGTTAATTATTAAAAGGATTTGATATAAAGGTGGTGGCCAATCTCGGAATCGAACCAAGGACACACTGATTTTCAGTCAGTTGCTCTACCGACTGAGCTAATTGGCCACGGTAAATATTGTAGTGTAAAAAGTCTTTAAAAGGTGGTGGCCTGTCTCGGAATCGAACCAAGGACACAGTGATTTTCAGTCACTTGCTCTACCGACTGAGCTAACAGGCCGTTCTTTTAAAGAGCGAAATTATAGCTAGTGTGTACTGAAAGTTAGCTTATGTCATCGAACGCTTAACGTAGGGGAATAGACCACTTTGCATAATATGCGACTAAACGCAGTGTCAAGGCTGCACCAAAAAGTAGGGCAATAGTAAAAAAAGAAGTGATATGAAAAAGATAAAATATGTATAATATAATGGCAATAATGATAGAAACTGTGCCGTAAAACCCTGTTTTTAAAACAAATGGGACCTCATTTATGATGACATCCCGAGCGATTCCTCCTCCAACAGCCGTGATAAAAGCCAAGGCTATAACCCCTGCTATGTTGAAGTTATGTTGTAGTGCTAAGAGTGCCCCTGAAATACTAAAAGAAACAAGACCAATAGAATCACTCATAATAAAAAGCATCTTATTCTCAAGCGAGTTTCTTTTATGAAATTTGAATATAATAAGTAAAAGCATAACTACGATAACAATGAGTGCGGGATAGTTGTGTGTGAATGTAAAGGGAACTTTGTTGAGGATGATATCGCGAATGATACCTCCACCAAGTGCTGTTAAAAATGTAGCGATTAAGACACCGAGCAGATCAAGATGATTTCTTACACCAACAAAAAATCCACTCATTGCAAAAGCAATGATACCAACATACTCTGCTAGTTCAAACACAGCTGTAAGCCTTCTACTATAGCTATTTTTTCTAGTGCTTTTATCTTGGTTTCTAAGCTTTGTGGCGTTTCATCTTTTTGTAAAAGAAGAGATTTTTGTAAAATGATTTTACCTTCATCATAGTTCTCATTGACCTCATGGATTGTAACACCGCTTTTTTCTTCTTGATTACGCACTACGGCTTCGTGTACAAATCTACCATACATGCCTGCTCCTCCATAATTTGGAAGTAGGGCTGGGTGTGAATTGATGACTTTAAAGTTTTGAGTTATTTTTGGAGAGAGTTTTTTCATATATCCGCTGAGAAAAATGTATTCACAATTATTTGCTTGTAAAATTGAGTAAAGTCTTTCATCTGGATCTTCACTGTTTGCTGCGTTTACAAGAAAGTTTTTCAGACCATATTTCTCTGCTTTTTGTAGTGCTACTGCGTTTGTATTGTTGGAGATGACAACTGCAATGTTGCATTTTAAGGTAGCATTTTGTACTGCTTCATAGATAGCATCAAGTCCACTACCACTGTGAGAAGCTAATATAGCGATATTTTTCATAACTATTATCTGATTTTGAGGGTGATAAGTGCTAGTATATTTGAAAGCACCGCAATAATCCAAAATCGAACAATTATTTTGTTTTCAGCCCAGTTTTTCATCTCAAAATGATGATGAATAGGTGCCATAAGAAAGACCCTTTTTTTACGAAGCTTGTAACTTCCTACTTGTAAAATAACTGAGAGTGTTTCTATGACAAAAATAGAACCTATAAGGAGTAATAAAATTTCACTTTTAGAGATGATAGCAAGGTAACCTAGAAATGCTCCAAGCGTGAGGGAACCACTATCTCCCATGAAAACTTCTGCGGGATGGCAGTTAAACCATAAAAACCCTGTTAATGCACCGATGAGTGCACTCGCTATGATGACAACTTCACCAACTTGAAAATGTGGCATTAAAAGATAAGCACTAAATTTAATATGACCAGTAATATAGATAATAATACTAAAAGAAGTGAGTGCAACGATGGAGGGGACTGTAGCTAGCCCATCAAGCCCATCAGTTAAGTTTACTGCGTTTGAAGTGGCAATAATTACAAAAACCCAAAGAATAAGGGAGAAAATACCCATATCAAAAAGAGGGTTTTTAAGAAAAGGAACATAAAGATCGGTGTTGAAATCTGCAAAAAAGTATAAAAAAGATGCGACAATAAGTGCAGAAAAAATTTGGAGCATAAGCTTGGTTCTTGCTTTGAGACCTGCTAGGTTTTCGTTTTTTCGTATTTTTGCATAATCATCTTGAAAGCCGATAAGAGAGAATAAAACAAGTGTTAATAAGCCAGCTTGAGCATATACATTTGTAAGCTTTATAGTGAGCAGTGATGCAAAAATTGTGGCACCAATAAAAACTATTCCTCCCATAGTTGGAGTGGATGTTTTTTGTTGGTGTCGCTCGGGTGCCCACTCATTTATGGGCTGCACACTCGCAGTTCGTTGTGCCCATCGAATGAACTTTGGAAGTAAAAAAAGTGTTACAAAAAGTGCTATAAAAAATGAGATACCTGCCCGGATAGTAATGTATCCCAAAATGTTGATGTCGAGTAAAGTATGTAGCCAATAAATCAATATATATCCTCAAAAATTTGCTTTGTTTATGA
The DNA here is from genome assembly GCF_026988655.1 of Sulfurimonas sp. Classification (GTDB taxonomy): domain Bacteria; phylum Campylobacterota; class Campylobacteria; order Campylobacterales; family Sulfurimonadaceae; genus Sulfurimonas. The sequence continues at coordinate 3,657 of NZ_JALSKT010000037.1, forward strand.
ATTAAAAGTAACATTATAGTACAATCATAAAAGAAATTATTAACGGGCATATTTTGCCGTAAGGAAAAAAGTTGAGTAAAAAAGCAATTTTAGTCATTACAGATGGGATTGGATATAGTCCAAAACATGAATATAATGCATTTCATAATGCAGAAAAACCAACGTATGATAAACTTTTTAAGGAAGTTCCAAACTCTTTGATAGATACTTTTGGCTTAAGTGTTGGACTACCTGAGGGACAAATGGGTAACTCAGAAGTAGGGCACATGAGTATAGGAAGTGGTCGTGTTTTATATCAGGATTTAGTAAAGATATCTTTGGCCCTAAAAGATGGTTCACTAGAGAAAAATGAAGTTTTACAAGAGTTGTTTCAAAAGTCTGATAGATTGCATCTGATCGGACTTATGAGTGATGGTGGTGTACATTCTCACATAGACCATTTTATGGGCATAGCAGATATTGCAGCTAAAAATGGTAAAAAAGTTTTTCTTCATTTAATAACGGACGGAAGAGATGTCTCGCCAACTTCAGCGCAAAAATATCTTGAAGAGGTACAAAAACATGTGAATGAAAATGTTGTTATTGCAACAATTGCAGGACGTTTTTATGTGATGGATAGAGATAACCGTTGGGAGCGAATAAAACGTGCCTATGATGCCATAGTTAATGCAACACCCAAAACTGATATGAGTCCTGAAATGTATATAGGTCACTCTTATTCATTAGGAGAAACAGATGAATTTGTTGAGCCTACTGCGTTTAGTGGTTATGATGGGATAAAAGATGGCGACAGCATCTTAACTATCAACTTTAGAAGCGATAGAATGCGTGAATTGGTAACGGCTATTGCTAGCGAAGAGTTTAGCGAATTTGAAAGATCAGTTAGCACAGTTAATTTGGCAACGATTACAGAGTATGATAAAAGTTTTCACTATCCTGTGATGTTTAAAAAGGATGCTCCAAAAAATACGCTTGCAGAAGTTATCTCAAACGCAGGTTTAAGACAGCTACACACAGCAGAGACTGAAAAATATGCACATGTGACATTTTTCTTAAATGGGGGAATTGATGAGCCATATGAGAATGAAACAAGAGTTTTAATACCTTCTCCCAATGTAAAAACCTATGATATGAAACCAGAAATGAGTGCGGCAGAGGTAGGTGAGGCTGTTTTAAAAGCTATGGATGCTGATTATGATTTTATAGTTGTAAATTTTGCAAATGGTGATATGGTCGGTCATACGGGCGACATAGAAGCTGCCAAAAAAGCTGTCCAAGCAGTAGATGCACAACTTGGTAAAATTCGTGATAAAGCAAAAGAAAGAGAATACGCTTTTGTTTTGACAAGTGACCATGGAAACTGTGAAGAGATGAGAGATGAAGATGGAAATATTCTTACAAACCATACCGTTGGAAAGGTTTGGTGTTTTGTAGAAGCTCCAGGCGTAGAGAAAGTAAAACCAGGTGGACTCAATAATGTAGCACCGACAGTTTTAAAGTTGATGGATTTAGAAATACCATCTGAGATGGATGAAAGTTTAGTTTAAAATAATCAAAGGAGTAGGTCAATATGAAATTTAGTGGTACAAATGTATTAGTAACAGGTGCGAGTCGTGGTATAGGTGCTGAAATAGCAAAAACATTAGCTGCGTTTGGCTTAAAGGTGTGGGTAAACTATAGAAGTGGAGCAGCCGAAGCGGATGCAGTAAAAGAAGCTATTGAAGCAGCAGGTGGTTGTGCAGCAGTCATTGGTTTTGATGTGACAGATGAAGCTGCATTTATAGATGCAATGAAAACAATAGTCGATAGTGATGGGGAACTTTCATACCTTGTAAATAATGCGGGAATTACAAAAGATAAGCTTGCATTACGTATGAAAACAGAAGATTTTATGGCAGTAATTAATGCAAATCTTACTTCTGCGTTTATTGGTTGTCGTGAATCTATGAAAGTTATGAGAAAGAAAAAGTTTGGTTCAGTAGTAAACATAGCTTCAATTGTTGGTGAAACAGGAAATGGTGGGCAAACAAATTATGCAGCATCAAAAGGTGGAGTCATTGCTATGACAAAAAGTTTTGCTATTGAAGCAGCAACAAGCGGAATTAGATACAATACTGTAACACCTGGATTTATAGCAACAGAAATGACAGAAGTTCTAAGTGATGATGTTAAAAAAAGTTTCACAGATAATATACCGATGAATCGTTTTGGAAATGCAAGTGAAGTGGCAGAAGCAACGGCATTTTTGCTCTCTGATCATGCAAGTTATATCACTGGTGAAACATTAAAAGTTAATGGTGGCCTTAACATGGCATAAATCTTATCTAAGATAGTTGTGTTATAATTACGGGATTTTAAACTAAAAAACAGGAGCTATAATGGCACTTTTAGACGATATTAAAGAAGTAGTAGTTGAACAATTAAGTGTAAACCCAGATGAGGTTAAAGAAGACGCAAAATTTGTAGAAGATTTAGGTGCAGACAGCCTTGACGTAGTTGAATTAGTAATGGCTCTTGAGGAAAAATTTGATATTGAAATCCCTGATGATGAAGCAGAGAAAATTCAAACTGTAAAAGATGTTGTTAATTACATAGAAAACAAATAGTTAACTTTTATCAAGAGGAGCTGTTACTCCCTTGATAAGCAAATATTTTTAGAAGTTAATTTTTAGAAGACTTAGTTTTTAAAAGTATTTTTATATTTTATATTGGAGATGATTGTATGAGAAGAGTAGTTGTAACTGGTTTAGGTATGATAAATTCAGTGGGTAATGATAAAGAAAGTTCTTTTAAAGCAATATGTGAAGGTGAATGTGGAATTGATACGATTACTCTTTTTGATCCAGAGAAGTTCAGTGTAAAAATAGCAGGTGAAGTTCAAAATTTTGACCCATCAACTGTTATGCCTCCAAAAGAAGTTAAAAAAGCAGATAGATTTATCCATCTTGGCTTAAAAGCAGCTCAGGAAGCTATGGCTGATGCAAACTTACCAGAAGACATCGATATGGAAAGATTTGGTATTAGTGCTGGTTCGGGGATTGGTGGATTGCCATCTATAGAAAAGAATTCAGTTATATTAGATAGCAGAGGCCCAAGAAGAATATCTCCATTTTTTATCCCAGGTGCTTTAGTCAATATGCTTGGGGGATTTGTTTCAATTGAGCATGGAACAAAAGGACCTAATCTCTCAAGCGTAACAGCTTGTGCAGCTGGTACACACGCAGTAAGTGAAGCGTGTAAAACTATAATGTGTAATGGTGCTGATCGAATGTTGGTTGTTGGTGCTGAATCAGCTATTACTGGTGTTGGTGTTGGCGGATTTGCTGCAATGAAAGCACTCTCAACAAACAATGATGATCCTAAACATGCATCACGTCCGTTTGATGCAAATCGTGATGGATTTGTTATGGGAGAAGGTGCTGGCGCATTAGTTCTTGAAGAGTATGATGCAGCAGTAGCACGTGGTGCTAAAATCTATGGTGAGATTGTTGGTTTTGGAGAAAGTGGTGATGCAAATCATATTACTACACCTTCTCTTGATGGTCCTGCTCGTGCAATGAAAGCTGCATATAAAATGGCAGGCGAACCTAAACTTGATTATGTAAATGCTCATGGAACTTCTACTCCGGTAAATGACAAAAATGAAACAGCAGCATTAAAAGAGCTTGTAGGTGGTAAAGAAAACTGTCCTCCGATGAGTTCGATTAAAGGTCAAATTGGACACTGCTTAGGAGCTGCTGGTAGTATTGAAGCAGTTACATGTTTAATGGCGATGAGAGATGGAATAATACCACCAACAATCAACTTTGAAACAGCTGACGAAAACTGTGACCTTGATTATGTTACTGAGGGCGCAAGAAAAGCAGAATTGAATGTAGTTATGAGTAATTCATTTGGTTTTGGTGGAACAAATGGCGTTCTGATTTTCAAAAAAATCTAACCTTTAAGGATTTAATTTGGCAACATACTTAGACTTTGAACATAAAATAAAATTTATTCAAGAAGATATAATTTCTGCGCAAGTTCGTCATGACCCTGGTGCGGTTGAAGAACTAACAAAAAAACTTGATAAGGAAGTGGCAAAGATTTATAAAAATCTTTCTGACTTTCAAAAACTTCAACTCGCACGTCACTTGGATCGTCCGTATGCGCTAGATTATATTAATCTTATAATGAGAGATAAGTATGAGATTCATGGGGATAGACATTTTCGTGATGATGCTGCTATATTATGCTATATGGGTTACATCGGTGATGAAAAAGTTATGGTTATCGGTGAACAAAAAGGTCGTGGAACTGCAAACAAACTAAAACGTAATTTTGGTATGCCTCACCCTGAAGGTTATAGAAAAGCCTTACGTGCAGCAAAATTAGCTGAAAAATTTGGAATTCCAATACTTATGCTAGTAGACACACCGGGTGCATATCCTGGAATTGGTGCAGAAGAAAGAAATCAAAGTGAAGCAATTGCAAGAAACCTTCTTGAATTTGCCGAGCTTGATACTCCTACTGTGTCAGTTGTTATTGGTGAAGGTGGTTCAGGTGGAGCATTAGCAATTGGAGTAGCGGATAAATTTGCTATGATGCGTTACTCTATTTTTAGTGTTATTTCACCTGAGGGTTGTGCAGCGATTTTATGGAATGATCCTAAAAAAGTAGAAACAGCTACCAATGCACTCAAAATTACAAGCGCTGATTTAAAAGAGTTAAATCTTATTGACGACATTATAAATGAACCGTTAATTGGAGCACATCGAGAAAAAGAAAAAGCGGCAGAAGCTTTAAAAGAGTACTTTTTAGATACGCTTAAAGAGCTTAAAACAATGACTACGCAAGAGAGAATGGATGCTCGTTATGCAAAACTCATTGCACCAGGCGAGTTTAAAGAAGCAGGTGATGAACCAGAAAGTACATCACTTTTAGACAGTATAAAAATTTTAAAACCAAAGAGTGACTCTTAGTCCTCTTGTATCTTTTCCTCTTCTAAGAGAGGGTCAAACTTTGGTCTTTTGAGCCGAGGTGCCTCTTTAGAAAATTTTATTAAATCTTCAACAGTTTTTATATCATCATTTAACTTTTCTAAACTTAATAGAAAGAGTCCATACGTTGTCATCACATCACTCATAGCTCTGTGGTGTGTAGCATATGGATTTAGATTGAGTGTATCATTGAGATATGAGAGAGCATAGCGGTATGAAGTTAGGGTTCTCTCCGCAAGTCCAAGAGAACAAAGGCTTCTGTTGAGTAAGGGCTCAAGTCCTATTTTTTGTAAACTTTTAGATATAAAACTATAGTCAAACTTGACATCATGAGCGACAAATACTGCATCACCTAAAAAAAGTTTAAACTTCTCCAAAACTTCGTTTAGTTTTGGAGCATCTTTAGTATCTTCAGCGCATATACCTGTGATGGCTGTAATGTGTGGATTTATCTCCTGTGTTTGAACAAGGGAGTCAAATCGAGAAATGATTTCGCCATTTTTTACTTTTATGGCGGCTAACTCGATTATCTGATGTTTTTCAATTTTTGAGCCATTCGTTTCAATATCTACTATGCAAAACTCTACGTCTTTGATTGCTATGAAATGTGTGTCAAAATAGTAATATCCTTGATGCTTAACAATGTTGAGACCTTGTGCCTTCCATAGTTCCATAGTCAGATCTAGTTCCTCGTTGAGCTGATCTTTGAGAGTCTTATAAGAAAGTCCACGCGAGGCAAGTCTTGAGATGCTTTTTGCATCAAGTTGTAAATCTTTACTGAGCATTTTTGATAAACTCTTTTACTTTTAAGGGGTCTTTTTTCCCATGTGAAATTTCAACTGCACTACTGACATCAACACCATAAAAACCATAAGAACCTACCTCACTAACATTCTCAGGACTCAGTCCTCCAGCAAGTATGATTTTTGAGCAGTCAACATCTTTAAACCATTCAAGGTTGATGCGCTTTCCTGTTCCACCATAAGATTCACAGTAGGCATCAACAAGTCGATATTCATTAGAATAATTAAGAATATCTTCTTGTTTTTGTGCTCTTACAACTTTGATATATGGAAGCTGCAACTCTGCATAAAAACTAGGATCTGCATCGAAATGAATTTGTACAAGTGTTGCCCCGACTGCCTGAGAGGTTTCATTGACAGTTCTTGCATCTACATTGACAAAAAGAGCAACCTTTTCTACAAAAGGAGGCAGTCGTTTAATAATGCTGTTGGCTTCCTTAATTGTGATATAGCGTGGAGACTTTTCGTAAAATACGAAACCTAATGCATCAGCACCTGCATTGATGGCAATCATTGCATCTTCATAGGAAGTGATCCCGCAGATTTTTGTACGCATACGATTATATCTGTAAGCTTTTTATAGCCTGAGCTTTATTTTGATGTTTAAAGACATAACTTCCTGCTACAACGACATCAACACCAACATCTTTTAAAGCTTGTATATTTTTGTCACTTACCCCACCATCTACTTCAATAAGGCAATTTGGATTGAGTCTATTTCTCATTTCATTGAGTTTTTTTGCTTTTGGTAAAACGGTATTTATAAAAGATTGTCCACCAAAACCAGGGTTGACACTCATTAAAAGAACCATATCCAAATCAGCAAGAAGGTATTCTAACTCTTCAGGAATTGTATTTGGATTTAAAACTATTGCTGGTTTTATCCCAAGCGAACGTATTTTTTGGATAAGCCTGTGAGGATGTTTCTCTTCTTCTATATGAAAAGAGATATATGCAGGTTTTAAAGGGGCAAAGAGTTCTACAAAAAAAGTATTGTTCTCAACCATAAGGTGTATATCTAGTGGTTTAGTTGCTGCTTTTGCAATTGCAGAGACGACGACGGGTCCGATAGTAAGGTTTGGTACGAAATGTCCATCCATTACATCAACATGAACGAAATTACAACCACTGTCACAAATTTCTTTTACATCACGAGCTAAATTACCAAAATCTGCAGAGAGAATACTAGGTGCTACTTGCATTATTGTCCTTTAAATTAATGCGTAATTATAAGCAAGTGTAGCTTTTAAGTGCCTGACAAAAATAAATAACATTTTTTCAGGCACTTATCTTGTTAAGAAAAATAAAAACTTTTCATCATTAAATAGTAAATCAACCTGCACACCCTTTTTTGCTTGAGCAATTTCAAGAAGAGCATCTACATCAGGATAGGTTCTAGGAAGGGTAATATCTACATTGATTTTTTCATCACTAAGAAGTGTTTTGATTTTACCACCGACTATATTGACGAGTTCTGCTAAGGTATCAAGGATAAGTTCTTTATCATCTGTGGATTCTCCAATAAGTAATTCACAGGCTTTTTTAGCTATATCTATAGGAAAAACAAGTATCACCATTCCGTCAATATCACCATAAAAACCTATAGAGCTTGCAATTTTATTCTCTTTATTTTTGATATCTATTTCTTCAACTTTGGCAGCTTCTTTAGAAGCACGGGAGTTTGTCATCATCTCTATCGTTGCTACAGTTGCGTCAATGAAGTTTGGAAGTTCTGAAACGATGGACTTATTGAGAGGACGTTTGGTTTTCGCACCTGCTGCACTGCTTGCTCCGAGTTCATCTAGGAGCTCTTTATTTTCTAGTATATCATTCATTTGATCAAAGAACATAATCCCAGCATCTTCTAGAGTTTCTTTAAATGCAATAGGTGTTTTTTCAAAAGTCATACCTACAAAACAGATGGTTGCATTATATTCCGCACCAGAAGAAGCTAGTTTAGAAAAAAAGTTGAGGGCATGGACGTTCATACTTACAACTTTATAAGCATCAAAAATAAAGAGTCTAAATCCAACATTGAGAGAATTGTTATGATAAGCGATATTAAAACTGTTTCCTATTTCGGCATCCAAAAAAGTGCTGAGCGTATAAATAATAGCATTACCAGTAACTCTCGTAGCCACTTGCTGTCCAATTTGCCCTAAATAAGTTTCATCTATGATAAAGTCATAGGCACCCTCTTTTTTTGATTTATCATCAAACTCTTTTTTTGTTTGTGCAACAACAGGATTATGTCCATTGTCATGTAACTCTATTGCTAGTGCTGCTCTTTGAGATTTGTCATCACTGTATAGAAGGATGTTTTTACTTTGGTTTTTAAAATTTGAAGAAAAAAGAGTTGCAATTTCTTGGGTTTTAAAAAGTGAAAAAGTCAATTCATCTTTGTAGAATTTTTGAATTGCTTCATATTTTTTTTTGTCATAATCACAAAAGCCAACAATGATATGATTTTCTGATCGAACTTTTAAAAACATTTTTACAAAAGTATCTAGACCGTTACGGTTGAAAAAGATTACCTTTTTTAAGGAGACAAGAATGATGTCAGCATTACTATGCACTGTAGCATGAATATCATCAATACTTAAAAATGAAACGCCACTGGCATTGCCATCTAAAAATCCTTGAGGATGAAATACTCCTACCCCATTTTTTACTATTGCTCTCATGATAAGTACCTCTCCATTACTTGTGCAAATTCAGAATAAATGTCATCAACATAATCAATCTGAAAATCGATAAAGTCATTTAGTCCAGCCTCTATATAGCTGGGTTTTGAAAGAGTATAAAAGAGAAGAAGATGCATCCATTTTCCAAGTATATTTATTGCTTCATCATCTGCAGGTTTTACACCACTTGCTGCCTGCACAATTACGCCAATTTTTGCGTCCATTTCCCATTTTTGAGAAATAGCTTGACATATATCAAAGAGGTCCATAGCACAAAGCCTTTGCAAGATGGTGTTTAAATCAATGGCACTTGCACTTCTTAAAAGGTTTACATCTTCTTTCTTTTGGCAAAAAAGTGCTTCAGCTACAAGAATACTTGCAGGAAGTAAAGTGATTGCACTGTGAATTTCTTTATCACTGATGTTTAGATGATGGAGTATCTTTTGCCAGTTGACGCTCAAGTCAGCTTGTAGGTTATAAAAAGAGTTACGGTTAAGCTGAAACATTTTCCATTTTGAAGGTGACAAAAGAGTTATCATATAGTTATAAACTGCTTGTTGGGATTTTTCAACACCTAATATACCAAATATCTGAGAAATATTTGAGACTTCATTTTTAAAACCAAAGATTGGTTTATTTACCAACTCTTTGAGATAGCTACTTAGAGCTAAATCATCTTGCGCAGCTTGTGCAGCTTTTGTTAACTCAGCTGCGTTTAGAAAAGAAATTGTTTTTTTTAAAGCTTCAGGCGCTGGAGGAATTTGTTCTATATATGTGTCAATTATATTCTTAGTTATCACGTAAATACCTTTATAACTCTGTATGGTGCATTCTAACCATAAGTTCATAAAATCAATATAAATTTATATAAAGTAAGACAAATAGTTTAGGCTTAAGTTGAAGTTTTGCTTTGATTTGATACAATTCGCAACTTTAAAATATCATTCAAGGATACTCAAATGGCAAGAAGATGTGCTATTAGCGGCAAAGGCCCTATGAGTGGGAACAATGTTTCTCATGCAAAAAACAGAACAAAGCGTCGTTTTTTATTAAACCTAAGAACAGTGCGTATCACATTAGAAGATGGTACAACGAAAAAAATTAAGATTTCTGCAAAAGAATTACGCACACTTAAGAAAAATTCGTAACAACCTGGAATTGTTTTGAATCTTTTACAAAGGATTCGTGACTTCCTCAATTGGGAGACTCCTCCCAAACCTGACCCAAAACTTCTTCCTGAAGTTTATCCCCATCTCAAAGCTTTTCGGTTACCACTTATTTTAACTGTTATAGTAATGCTTATCGGTACTTCTGGTTATGTCATTATTGAGAATTTTAGCGTTATGGATGCAATATATCAGACTGCTATAACATTTACTACAGTTGGTTTTGGCGAGATAGCACCAATCTCTGATGCGGGACGAATATTTACCATCAATCTTATTATCGCTGGTTTCGCTGTATTTTCTAGTGCAATAGGTATCTTAGTAAATGAACTCAACAAGGGTCATATTGTGGCCATATTGAAGGAGAGAAAAATGCTTTATAATATAGTAAGGCTAAAGAAACATTTTGTCGTATGTTATCATAATGACTATACAATAGAAGTTACAAAACAGTTGCGTAAAAATCACATTCCTTTCATTGTAATTGACCCAAGAAAAGAGATTCATGAGTGGGCTGTAGAGTATAAGTATCCACATTTTTTACAAGCTGAACCACATGCAGAGCTTGCAATGCTCAAGGCACATCTCTCTTCTGCAAAAGGTTTGATAACTTTATCCGATTCTATTGCAGATAATATTGCCCTTATTGCTTCGGTGAGACTCTTTGAAAAAGAGCATTTTTTACCGCGTCCGTATTATGTTATCTCTTCAGCAGAAACTATGAGTGATGTAGAAAAATTGAAAAAACTCGGGGCTGACACAGTAGTATCACCAACAAAACTTACAGCACAAAGAGTGAGTGCAATGGCTGCGCGTCCAGATATGGAAAATCTTTTAGAAGAATTTTTATATAAAACAGATAACCCTCTTGATATGCAGGAAATTACAGTTCCTCGTTATAGTTGGGCAGTTCTTAAAAAACTTAAAGAGACACATATACGTGAGATAGCCAATACTTCTGTCGTTGGTATAACAAAAAAAGATGGAAAGTTTTTGACCATGCCAAAAGGAGATACTTTAGTGACAAGTGAGTCAAAACTTTTAGTTATTGGTACACAAGATGGCATTAAAATAACAAAAGATTTACTCTCTAAAAGAGTGAAACCAAAGGAGCTGAAATTTGTATAAATTAACAAAAATAGAGGGTGGTGTTTGTGCTGCAGATGGATTTTATGCTGATGGAGTGAGTGCAGGGCTAAAAGCAAAAGGTGCAAAAGATATGGCTTTTGTATATAGTGATACATTATGTGAAATAGCTTCTACTTTTACGACAAATAAAATGACAGCAGCTCCCATTCGACATTATAAGCAAAAAGGATATTTTCAGACAAATTTTGTGCTGATAAATTCTAAAAATGCCAATGCAATGACTGGGAAGGAAGGGATTACAGATATAGATGATATTCTTGATACTCTACCTAAGGATATTATCAATCCTGTGATGAGTTCTACTGGAGTGATTGGTGTACGATTGCCAAAAGAGAAAATTATTACAGGTGCAAAACTGTTTGACCCCTCTCAAAAAAATCCAAACGCAGCAGCCGAGGCGATAATGACGACAGATACCTTTTCAAAACAGATAGCGTATAAAGTAGAGCTAGAAGATGGAAGTAGTTTTCATATAGGGGCAATGGCAAAAGGTGCGGGGATGATAAATCCTGCGATGGCTACTATGCTATGTTTTATTACAACTGATGCTGCTGTAGAAAAAAAAGAGATGCAGAAAATCCTCAAGGAAAATTTAGCGACTACATTTAATGCTGCAAGTGTAGACGGGGATACTTCAACCAATGATACGGTAATGTTATTTTCGAACGCGAAGAGTGGAGTGTATCACGCTACTGCGTTTCAAGAAGCTTTACATAATATTATGCGCTTTTTAGCACGTGAAATGGTACGCGATGGTGAAGGAGCTACAAAACTTGTCACTTATAAGGTAACAGGAGCAAAAGATGATGAAGAAGCTGAGATAGTTGCTAAAACACTTTCAAATTCTTTACTTGTCAAAACTGCACTCTATGGGGAAGACCCAAACTGGGGTCGTATAGCTTCAACCGTAGGTGCGAGTGGTGTTACTGCGTTTGAAGATACTTTAAGTATTTCTTTTGATGATATTTGTGTGTATGAAGCAGGTGTTTTGCATTTTGATAAAGAGATGGAAGCAAAAGCTTCCAAAGTCATGAAAAAAAGTGAGTTCACTATCAGTTGTGACTTGGGAATTAATGAAGGTGCATTTACTGCGTTTGGCTGTGATCTCGGACACGAATATGTCAAAATAAACGCAGATTACAGAACGTAATCTTCTTTAAAGGTAACATAACGTTGTGCAGAGGCGTATAACTCTGCAACTTCATCATCGCTGAGACTTCTCACGAGCTTTGCGGGACTTCCCATGATAAGTGAACGAGGGGGAAAAACCTTATTTTTTGTGACAAGAGAACTTGCTCCTACGATACTTTCTTTGCCAATAACAGCACCATCTAAAATAGTAGCACTCATTCCAATAAGACAAGCATCTTCTATAGTACAACCATGAAGCATAACACGATGCCCAATGGTGACATCACTGCCAATGATAGTAGGATTCCCATCACTTTTATCTGCTTTTTTGTAGTGTGTTACATGAACCATACTTAAATCTTGAATATTTGTTCTATCGCCAATACTAATGTAGTGCACATCCCCTCGAACAACACAGCCAAACCAGATAGAGCAATTTTCTCCACAGGTTACATCACCTATAACATCCGCTGAGGGTGCTATCCATGTTTTTTGTGCGATTTTTGGTGTTATATTTTTAAATTTATGAATCATTTTTCTTCCTAACTTTCAATAAAAAGACGTTTGATGAGCTGTTGTACATAGGTTGAAGTCTCTTTTCTAGTCGCTTTTGCAATTCTGTTTACATAATCCTCTAACAGTTTATGGTTGTTCGTACTGCGTTCGCCCTCTTTGGCTTTTACTTTGATATATGTTCCATCACTTTGAAGCTCATGTGCTAAAACATTATCTGAACATTGCAGTTTTAAAATTTGTATGATTTTGTTTTGTGCAGCTTCATCTTTAATAGCCGTTAACAATTCAATACGACGAACAAGATTTCTAGGCATCCAATCTGCACTTGAAATATATATTTGAGATGTATCATTTTTGAAGTAAAATGTACGAGCATGCTCAAGATACTTTCCAAGAATAGAGACAACACGGATATTTTCACTCACGCCTTCAATTCCAGGTTTTAAGCAGCAAATACCACGAACGATAAGATCAATCTTGACACCAGCTTGTGAAGCTTTGTAGAGCGCACGAATAACATCTTCATCAACTAAAGAATTTACTTTGGCAATAATACGTCCATTTATTCCTTGTCTTGTTTCGTTATGAATGAGTGAAAGAAGTTTTGGCTTAATTTGAGAAGGAGCCATATAAAGTTCATTGAGTTTCCCTTTTTTACTAAAACCTGTTAAAAAGTGAAAAAAGCGAGTAAGGTCATTGGTTATGCTATCTTTACTTGTCATATAGCTCATATCTGTATATATTTTTGAAGTAGCAGGATTGTAGTTTCCTGTTCCTAAGTGAGCATATTGTTTTAGTTTTCCATCTCTTCTTACTGTGATTAAAGCCGCTTTTGCATGAACTTTAAAGCCTTGAATACCATAAATAACATGAGCCCCTGATTTTTCAAGTGCTTTTGCCCAAATAAGGTTGTTTTCTTCATCAAACCTTGCTTTGAGTTCAACCATAACAGTCACTTGCTTTCCAGATTCACTCGCATCCATAAGTGCTTTTACTATGGGAGAGTTAGTACCTGAACGATACAGAGTCATCTTGATAGAAACTACATCCTTATCTTTTGCTGCACACTGAACAAGATTGACAACAGGATCAAAACTCTCATATGGGTGATACATCAAAACATCTTGTTTGTCTAAAATACTAAAAGTATCCTCATTTGTGTCAAAAGGAGGAAGTGTTTTTGGTTGAAACGAAGGGGCTAGCAGATGTGCAAAATTTTTATTGCCTACGATTTGCCATAAACTTGATAGATTTAAAAAAGTGTGAAATTTATAGATATCATCTCTGTAAACATGTGCGTGGCTATTAAAAAAGTTGATGATTTCATCATCGGCATTTGAGCCAACCTCGAGACGTACCATCTCTCCTTTACGACGAAGCTTTAGACCCTCTTCAAGAATCTCCATAAAGTCATCAGCTTCTTCTTCTTCAATGGCAATATCTGCATTCCTCGTAATACGAAATGGTGCATATTTTATTAGCGAATAGCCAGGAAACAAGTCATCAACATGCTTTTCAACGACACTCTCAATAGGGATGTATGTGCCATTTCCAAGCTCTACAAAACGTGCAAGTACGCGAGGTACACGGATAATACCAAAACGTTCAATGCTTTCATTGTCATCATCACGCAGTTTAACGATAAGACCAAAACTAAGGTTGTTTAAATGAGGAAAAGGATGTGTTGCATCAACGGCGATGGGAATGATGACTGGGTATATGTTCTCATTAAAATATTTGTTGAGAATATGTTTTTCTTGATTATTCACTTCATCATAAGTTTTAACACTGATTCCTAGTGGCTCGAGTTTTTTAAAAATTTCACTTCTGCAGTGTTCTACTACTTGTTGTTCTTGATGTAAGTAACTACGAATTTCACGAAGTTGTTGTAGTGGTGTGAGTCTATCAGCACCTGAGACAATAACACCAGCTGAGAAAAGTTTTTTTAAACCTGCAACACGAATCATATAAAATTCATCTAAATTTGTTCCATAAATTGCAAGAAATTTCAAGCGTTCAAGAAGAGGCAAGCTCTCATCTTGTGCTTGTTTGAGTACTCTTGTGTTGAATTGTAGCCATGAAAGTTCTCTATTGAGATATAGATTTGGATTTTTAAGGTTTAGCATCTGTTTGCATCCTAAAATATAATATTTTTTATGATTATATCTCAATAAGATTACAAAAAGATTAGTGTATCACACCCGTTCCACTCACATTCGCTGAGTGGTAGATGGTGACTCCATACTTTCTTGCATAAAGTTCCATCAGGAGTTTTTGCAGGGTCGGTTCAATTGAAGGTGTGAACCAAGCATTGTTACTGATGGCTATCATATACTTTACATCACCTTGAAACAACTCTTTGCAAGTTGCTTCGTAGCAGATTGCATTTCTAAACTTCACCCCTTTGATGATAAAGTCTGTTGGTTTTTTTGCCACAGTAAAATCACTCGCTCCGCTAAAGAAAGTATCATTGATGAATTTTTGCGCGAATTTAGGCAGTGGGATATATTCGCCAAAAGGGACTAAAATCATTTTTTTTGCTATTTGAAAATTTCCTTTGTGAAAAAAGTAGGTAACATTATAATTAAGAGTACCCTCACGGATAAGCGAACCGGCGATGATGTCTATCTTTTGCGAAAGCGTAGCTATTTCTTGAAGAAGTTTAGGGTTGTTATTCATAAAAAGAGGAAAAACTGACTCGGGTAATACGATGAGATCATAGCCCTTATCTGCTGCGTTTGTAATCTCTTTAAAAAGCATTTGTACAGTAGGATATAAAGCAGCTCGAGTCCATTTAACATCTTGTTTGATGTCTGTTTGTACAAGTTTGATCTTCAGTGGTGCATCATCTTGTTTGGGGTAGCCATAGTTAAACGCAGTAAACAAAAGAAGTAAAGGCAAAAATTTATATTTTTTCTCTTTAATCAGCGCAGGGAGTGAAAGTGCAAGTAAAAGAGCGAAGAGTTGATACTTATATACTCCAATATAACTGTTGACAAAAAGGAGTTCGATTTTCATCCAGTTCCACCCTAAAGGTTCTATAAAACTTAACCCAAAGAGTAAAATTGCCCGAATATAGGGCTTATTTGTAAAAGCTAAAGGGGCAAAAAATAGTAGATAAATAATGCCAAAAGAAAATGTGACAATAGGTGTCATATACCCTACACCTTGATACTTAAAGCTGTATCCTATCCAGTAAAACCACAATAGACCGATGAAAAATCCAGCCAATAGAACTGATTTTTTAGGAATATAAAGAAGCATTGCAACAGCTGTGATACCAAAAAGAGTATTGACAAGCTTGTTTGTCATGTCAAAATATTCAAAATAGATAAATGAACTATAGAGTATTGCCGTAATAATTGCTAGTAAAAATGTTATGCTAAATTGTTTCATGATGAAATTGTACTCAATTTAAGAGCTATTTAGCATATTTTTTGTATAATTGCTGCAATTTTATAAAACAAGGAAACTAAAGATATGGAAATTATCTCTCAACTATTACCGTTTATATTTTTAATCGCAATTATGTATTTTGTGATTATTCGCCCACAACAAAAAGAGGCTAAAGCCAAAAAAGAGATGCTAGAGGCTCTGAAAAAAGGTGATAAGGTGATCACAAATGGTGGTTTTATTGTTGTTGTTCATAAAGTTGAAGAGAACTTTTTAAGTGTAAAAATGAACGATGATACAATCGTTAAAATCACAAAAGATTCCATTGCAAAGAAGTACGAGGATGAAGCTTAATTATCGCATAGTCATTTTTGCATTGGCTATAGTGTTTGGTATTGCTTTTTCCATACCTTCACTTCTTCAAACGCAGGGTGGCAAGAAAATAACACTTGGTCTTGATCTTCAAGGTGGACTCCATATGCTTTTAGGTGTAAAAACTGAGGAGGCGACAAAGTCACATATTAAATCAATTGCAGCAAGTATCAAACACTACGCAGAGCGTAACGATATTCTTATAGATGGACTAACTTTTAATGACAAGAGTATTGCCTTTGAGGTACTCGATAGTGATGAGATAAAAGCTTTTGATACTTTTTTATCAGAAATTGAGGGTGTTCAAGTTACTCATGAAAACAATGTAATTTCACTCTCTCTAACGCCAGAAGAGATTAAAAAGACAAAACAACAAGCGGTTGATCAGGCTATAGAGACTATTAGAAATAGACTTGATCAATTTGGTTTATCTGAGCCTATTGTAGCACGTCAAGGGAAAGATAAAATCCTAGTAGAACTTGCAGGTATTAAATCGCAAGAAGATGAACAACGTGCAAGAGAATTGATTTCACGTGCTGCAAAGTTAGAGTTAATGGCTGTGGACGAAGAGAGAAATGCTAGAGTGTATAACATGAGTGATGCGGATGCAGCTGCTTATGGTGATGTTATTTTAGAAGATGCAAAAAATCCTCAAATAAAGTACCTTGTGCATGAGATTCCTATCTTAGATGGGGGAATGTTAACTGGTGCAAATGTTGGTTTTGACCAAAACAATCGTCCAGTAATTAACTTCAAACTTAATGCTGAAGGTGCAGATATTTTTGGTGATTTTACTGGTAAAAATGTTGGTAAACGTCTGGCTGTGGTTTTAGATGGTAAAGTCTATTCTGCTCCAAATATTAATGAACGCATTGGTGGCGGAAGTGGACAAATTTCAGGTAATTATACTGTTATAGAAGCAAAAGATTTAGCGATTGCCCTGCGTTCTGGTGCATTGCTCGCTCCAATTTATCTTATGGAAAAACGTTCTGTTGGTCCAAGTTTAGGTGCTGATAGTATTAAAGCTTCTATGATTGCCTTGATTGGTGGTTTTGTATTGGTTATAGCGTTTATGTTAGTCTATTATCGTATGGCAGGGCTTATAGCAAATATTGCTTTGATTGCGAACTTAGTTATTCTTTTAGCGGTTATGTCGCTCTTTGGCGCAACACTCACCCTTCCTGGTATGGCAGGTATTGTTCTGACAGTCGGTATGGCAGTAGATGCAAATGTTATTATTTCTGAAAGAATTCGTGAACTCCTTTATGAAGGAAAGTCAATGCACAAAGCAATTGAAGATGGATATTCAAATGCAATGACAGCTATTTTAGATGCCAATATTACGACCTTGATAGCTTCGGTTGTGCTGTACGTGTATGGGACTGGTGCTATTAAAGGTTTTGCCGTTACTATGAGTATAGGTATTTTAGCTTCGATGCTCACAGCTATACTTGGTACACATGGTATCTATCAAATGCTAGAATCAAAAATGAAGAAAAGTAAAAACTACCGTTTTTGGTTTGGGATTAAAGGATAATTATGGAATTTTTTAAATATACTCGTCCCTTTAATTTCATGGGAAAATCAAAAATTGCAATGTCAATTTCTATTTTACTTATTGTAGTATCTTATGCGATTTTGGCAGTGAAAGGTTTAAATTACGGCATAGATTTTGCCGGAGGAACAATTGTTCAGGTTAAATATGACACAAAAGCACCAATAGATGCAATGCGTGAAAAATTAAAATCCAACAAGCTTTTTGATGGGGCTTCTATTAGTGAATTTGGTTCAGACCAAGAGGTTGTTATTCGTATGAAAACAACAACGGGGAGTGTTACGAAAGATATTGGTGATGTAACACGTGAAGCACTCAAAGGTACGGGAAACTATGAAGTTCGTCGTGTTGATATAGTAGGACCAAAAGTAGGTTCAGAGTTAAAAGAAAAAGGTCTGATGGCGCTTCTTTTGTCTGTCATGGCGATTTTAATTTATGTTGCATTTCGATTTGAGTGGCGTTTTGCGGTTGCTTCAATCGTTGCATTAGTGCATGATGTCTCTATTGCAATGGGTGCAGTGGCACTTTTTCAAATAGATGTAAACCTTGACGTCTTAGCTGCGATATTAACGCTTTTAGGGTACTCATTGAATGATACGATTATTGTTTTTGATCGTATTCGTGAGGGTATTACAAAATCTAAAAATTCAAATCTTGCAGAGATAGTGAATGAGTCTATTACAAGAACATTGGCTCGTACAACACTAACATCATTAACAACTTTCTTTGTTGTGTTTACACTCTTTATGTTTGGTGGTGAGATTATTCATGCCTTTGCATTTACACTCTTAGTTGGTATCGTCGTTGGTACATACTCTTCTATCTTTGTTGCTTCGCCAATCCTTATTTGGTTTGGATTTGATGTGAAAAATTATCATGTAAAACTTGGAGAAAAAGCAAAAAGAGAAGCAGAAAAAAATAGAATGAGAGCAGAATTTGAATCTGGTGTAATGTAAAGGAGCTTTAGTATGGACTGGGGTAAAGTAATATACGTATTTTTTTCATTAATGAGTTTAACATCGATAGCAGGTTTTTTGTATGAAAATACTGCTATTTCTTTGTTTATTGCAGCGAGCGTAAACCTTATCTCAACTATTTTAAAAATAGGTGTGAGAAATTTACTCTCAGCAGAACTATTAGCTTCTTCTTTAGTTGCTGATTTACATCTTATTCCTGCTTTTGTATTTTTAGTAATAGTAGGGAATGATTCTTGGGCTATTGCACTCTCAATCGGGGCATTAATCGCAAATACTTTTTCAATGGGACTTGTCTACATTGAGAGCAGTAAAACACATGAAGAATATTAGGAGAAATTGTTGGAATACAATTCATTAGAAATAGAAAAAAAATGGCAAGCGTATTGGAAAGAAAACGAAAGTTTTGAGCCAAGTGAAGATTTTACTAAAGAAAAAAAATACATTCTTTCAATGTTCCCTTTCCCAAGTGGGCGTTTACATATGGGACATGTTAGAAACTACTCTATCTCAGATGCTTTTGCAAGATATCACAGACAGCAAGGGAAAAATGTTCTGCACCCTATAGGTTTTGATAGTTTTGGTATGCCTGCTGAAAATGCAGCAATTAAAAATGGTTCGCATCCTAAATCTTGGACATATGACAATATAGAGTATATGAAAAATGAATTTTATTCTTTAGGTTTCTCTTTTTCTCGCAAACGTGAACTTGCTACTTCAGATGAGTTATATACGAAGTTTGAACAAGCTTTTATGATAGATATGTATAATGAAGGTTTGCTTTATCGTGAAAAAGGGATGCTCAACTGGTGTCCTCATGATCAAACAGTACTGGCAAATGAACAGGTGATTGATGGCTGTTGTTGGCGTTGTGATACGCCAATAGTTAAAAAAGATATGAATCAATACTATTTTAAAATCACCAAGTATGCGGATGAATTGTTAGATGATTTAAAACAGCTTGAAGATGGATGGCCAAAGCAAGTTTTGACAATGCAAGAGAACTGGATAGGCAAATCAAATGGACTTGCTTTTGATTTGTATTTGGATGATGAGAGTAGAGAAAAACTAAACGCAGCTTTTGAGGGTTTTGATGTGTTTACAACACGTCCTGACACTATTTATGGAGTTACTTATACAGCTTTAGCACCTGAACATGCTATTGTAACTTACATGATAGAACATAAACTTTTAAGTGAAGATGTAATTGCAGAGATTATAAAGATGAAAAACACTTCTTCAATTGATAGACAAAAAGAAAAAGCAGGACTTCCTTTAGGTATCAATGTTATTCATCCTTTGACTGGCGAGACGATTCCAGTTTGGATAGCGAATTTTGTTTTGATGGATTATGGTTCTGGTGCTGTTATGGCAGTTCCTGCTCATGATGATAGAGACTACGATTTTGCTAAAAAATATGATCTACCAATGAAAGCCGTCATCAAGCCTAAAGATGCAGATGTAGATATCTCTACTAATGCATATACCGAAGTTGGTGTGCTTTTTAATTCTGGTGAATTTGATGGACTGAACTCTAAAAAATCTCAATATAACATTATTAAAATGTTTGAAGAGAAAAATATTGGTAAAAAAACTACAAATTACAAACTCAAAGATTGGGGTGTTTCACGTCAACGTTACTGGGGTGCGCCTATTCCTTTTGTTCATTGTGAACAGTGTGGTTTAGTGATGGAGAAAAAAGAAAATCTTCCAATAGCACTTCCTGATGATGTTGAGATTAATGGAGAGGGTTCTCCACTAGAGAATCATCCAACATGGAAACATTGTAAATGTCCTGAGTGTGGAGGTGATGCTCTGCGTGAAACAGATACTATGGATACTTTTGTAGAGTCTTCATGGTATTTTTTACGCTTTTGTGCTTCTCCACAAAACTGGGAAAAAGAAGCTTTTTCTGCTGAGCAGATAAAGTACTGGATGGGTGTTGATCACTATATTGGAGGGATTGAACATGCCATCTTACATCTTTTGTATGCAAGATTTTTTACGAAAGTTTTTCGTGATTTAGGCTACTTAGATTTTGATGAGCCATTTGAGAAGTTACTTACTCAGGGTATGGTGCTTAAAGATGGTGCAAAGATGAGTAAGTCCAAAGGAAATACGGTTGATCCTGATGCCATTATTGAAAAATATGGTGCAGATACAGCAAGACTTTTCATCCTTTTTGCAGCACCGCCAACACAAGAGCTAGAGTGGAATGATAGTGCAGTTGATGGAGCACATAAGTTTATCAAAAGATTTTTCGATAGAAGTTCAAACGCAGTGGTAACTGATGTGAAGCCCGTTATTGAGCACGCTTCACTTTCAAAAGAAGAAAAGTTTGCACGTAAGAAAGTCTATGAAGCATTGAGACGTTCTGAAGAAGTTTACAATGAAAGATATACTTTTAACACAATGATTGCCGGTGTTATGGAAGCGATGAATGCACTTAATGCACAAAAAAATAGTGATGTTTGGACAGAAGGATATTGGATTTTAAGTTCAATTATGGAACCTATCATTCCTCACATAGCTTCAGAAATAAGCGAAAAATATTTTAATCTTAAAAACTTTGCTCCTCAAACAATTATCGAAGAGGTTTTTGTTGAAGATTCTATCTCTTTTTGTGTTTCCATCAATGGGAAAAAAAGAGGAGAAATAGAAGTTGCTGCAGATGCAGATAAAGAGACGATTGTATCTGCTGCAAAAGAAGAAGTAGCAAAATGGCTTGAGGGAAAAGAAATAATAAAAGAGATTGTTGTTCCTAAAAAACTTGTCAATCTTGTTATCAAAGGCTAATCATTGAATTTAGTCACATTAGGGAAAAAGTTTTTTATTCTTGCCTTAAGCATGATGCTATTTTCTGCCTGTGGTTACAAACCGAGTTCAAAGTATGCTAGAAATGTTTTAGGGAATAAAATTAGTACAAGTGTTATCATCTCTGCACAAGATCCTGAAAATACTGTGCTAATTAAAGAAGCAGTTGATAGTGCTCTTGTTGAGATATTTCATACTTCTTTAACCCCAGCAAAGTATGCAGATACGCATTTGAGTATTCAACTTGTTACGCCTCCTTATGCACCTATTCAGTATAATAGTGATGGTTTTGTTGTTGGATATCGTGCTACAATTATACTTTACATTACGAGAGAGTCTAAAGATGTAAAGAAAAAGTATACAGCACGAGGAACGTATGACTTTGCTGTGCTTCCAAACGCAGTGCTTACAGATCAAGAGCGTTTTGATGCGATTAAATTTGGTGCTGCTAAAGCTATTTCATCATTTATAGCACAGGTTTCAGCAGAAGGCTCTAGTAAAAAATAAGAGAGGGTTGTGATGACTATTCAGACGATTATCAACAATACGATTAAACGATTAAAAGCAGAAGGGAAACTCCTAACTCCTGATTTTTATGCTGAAGCTTTCTGTAAAGAAGCAACGCGTGCAAATATGAGAGTTGAGGACTGCAACCATATAGATACTTTTACAAATCTTTTAAATCCACAAATGCAAAAAGATTTGAAAAATTATCGAATTCGAACAATAAAAGAGTTTATTCGTTTTTTAGTAGCAAAACTCAACCGTATGAACCCTTCTATATGCTCACAAATTTTAGAATCGCAGACGCTTCTTGCTAAGCGTGTGCTGCAATCTATAACGCTTTTGCACAATAAGCAAGCAAGTGATTTGGCACTTAAAACTATCGACCTTATAGAAATAGGAGCACAACCGCAACAACTTGATGATATTCGCCAACACTGGGTGAATTTTTTGACGACTTATGATGACACTTTTTTAAAAAAATTAGACAAGTACGGACAGATTGATACGCTAGATTTGAAAAAGAGTATAGAAAAGCTAAACGCAGTGCCTAGTACGCATACAGGAGAGTCTGTAGATTTACAAAAGATTTCAAAGCTTCTTATTGCTTCTTTTGTTCCTTCTATTGCATCAAGTGTGAATGAGACAATTGCTGAAATTAGTCAAAGAATTTCCAAAAATCCAGCACTCCTAGAGCGGGATGATATAGAAAGAGAGATAAAATCGACTATATCTTTGCGTATAGCACTTGATAAAGAGAGCGTGAAGGAGATGGTTGAGTCTATCGATGGCGTTTTAGATAAACTCTCCCTGCGTCTTATTGATATGATAGAGAGTTCGGATAGCTCAAACAGTGAAATTCAAGTCATAAAAAAAGAGTTAGAGTCTTATACAGAAATGTCCACAACGAATTTTAAAGTTGCACATAAAAAGCTTTTTACTATTGCTGTTGCGCTAGAAGAAAATACAGCAGTGTTGAGTAAAAACCTCAAAGGACACAGTGATGAAGTTTCAGCACTGAGTAAGCGTGTTCACAAGCTTGAAAAAGAGCTTGAAGCTGCTAAAAAAGAGTCCAAAGAAGACTTTTTAACAAAGCTTTGCAACAAACGTGCCTTAGATGAATTTATGCAGATAAAAGAGGCGGAGTACAAACGTTACAATCGTAACTTTTCTGTTGTGATGTTTGATATTGATCTCTTTAAAAAGGTCAATGATACCTTTGGACATGAAGCTGGAGATGCTGTGCTTACTGCGTTTGCAAAGATTCTTAAACAAGATTGTAGAACGGTGGATATAGTTGGTCGTTTTGGTGGAGAGGAATTTTTGGCAATATTAAGTGAAACAGATACGCAGGGTGGCGCTCAGTTTGCCCAGAAAGTGAGAAAACATGTAGAGAAAGCTCGCTTTATGTATAAGGGTAAACGCATTAGTGTGACGGTTAGTGCTGGAGTGAGTGAGAGAGCAAAACATATCTCTTTAGAAGCGACGATAAACTCTGCTGATGAATACCTCTATAAAGCAAAACAAGAGGGCAGAAATCGCGTGGAGTATAGAAGATAATTTTGTTAGAAGAATTTTTAAATGCAAAACCACTTTTTTATGATGAAATAGACTGCACACGTATGCCTAGAATTTATGAAAGTATAAAAGAGAAGTTGCAACTCCCTAAGATTATTCATCTCATTGGTACCAATGGCAAAGGGACAACAGGACGATTTTTAGCTTCAGCCTTCTATGCACAGGGTTTTAATACTGGGCATTACACCTCTCCTCATATTATGAACTTCAATGAACGCATCTGGCTAAACGCAAAAAATGTTAGTGATGATTTACTAAACGCAGCGCATGAAAAACTTTTGCTTTTGTTGCGTAAAGAGGATGCTGAAGCATTGAGCTATTTTGAATACACGACTTTGTTAGCAATGCTTATATATGAAGAGTGTGATTATGTCGTGCTAGAAGCTGGACTTGGTGGTGAGTATGATGCAACGGCCGTGTTTGAGAATATACTCACAGTTGTAACACCCATAGGCTTTGACCATGAAGCTTTTTTGGGCTCAAATATTCAAGCTATCGCTCAAACAAAACTAAACGCAGCAAAGCAAAAGATTCTTCTTGGAAGACAGTTACACAAAGAGGTGTATGAAATCGCTCAAAATATAGCAGATGAAAAGGGCTTAACCCTTAGATCTTATACAGAGTTGTTAAATGAAGAGGACCATAAAAAGTCTGCCTTAATTGCAAAAAATAATCATCTTGCCGATTATTTGCAAGAAAATTTAAAACTCTCTATAGCTGCACTGCATATACTCGGACTTGCGTATAAAGTAGAAGATTTTGATAATGCAAAATTATTTGGAAGACTCTCGCAGCTTTCAGAAAATATTTTGCTTGATGTAGGACATAATACTCTTGCAGCAGAGGCAATAGCTAAAGCCCTAGAAGGTAAAAAATATAGACTTATTTACAATAGCTATAAAGATAAAAATTATGTAGATATTTTGCGTATTTTATTTCCAATCATTTCAGAGGTAGAACTTATCGAAGTCAAGGAAGAACGCATAGAAGATGCAAAAAAGATAGAAAAAGCCATAGAAGAACTTGGACTAGCTTATAAACAATTTGATACAATTGAAGCAGATGAAAAATATTTGGTTTTTGGTTCCTTTAGCGTAGCAGAAGCTTTTTTAAAGAAGTATACGCATGGATAAACATTTTACAGTAACAATCCATGATGAAAATGGAGTCAAACAGTTTAATATTCACAAACTTGTAAAAAAGTTCTTTTTTTGGTTTGTACTGTTTCTTGCAAGTGTAGGTGTCATCTCTGCAGGAACAATTCTCTATCTTAATTATAGTGTTGATGAAACACAGAAAAAAAAAGAAAATATAGAAAAAGCCTATAAAAAAATTGAACAAGAAAAACAAGCTCTTGAATCAAAAGTGCAAACTACACAGAACTTGCTGCGTAAGAAAAAAGCCCAACTTGATGAACTTTCTGATTCGCTTAGTGAAATAGAAGAGTTGATAGGACTAAAACCTTTAGAAGCAGACTCTTTACAAGATCGTGTCAATATCACACTCCTCAACTCTGAACAGCATGCAACACTGATGCAGCTTATCCCAAGTGGCTCACCCATAGAATATCATGGCATTACGAGTAAATTTGGTTATAGAACCCATCCAATATTGCATAAGAGAGAGTTTCATAAAGGTAGTGATATGAAAGCAAAGCGCAATACTCCCGTATATGCAACGGCCGATGGGATGGTAGAGTGGGCAGGATATCATAAACGCAGTGGATTTGGAAACTTAGTTATTTTGGTGCATGCTTTTGGATTTAAAAGCTATTTTGGACATCTCAAAAAAGTTGTAGTCAAATCAGGACAATTTGTAAAAAAAGGTGATTTGATCGCGTATACAGGAAACTCAGGCATAAGTAGTGGACCGCATTTGCATTATGAGATTCGTTTTATCCAAAGACCACTGAATCCTTTTTGGTTTATTAAATGGACACCAAAGAATTTTTATCAACTTTTTGAGAAAGAAAAAAAAGTGCCTTGGTTGGCCATTATACAAGCTATGAGTTATATTAAAATAGTACCAATATCGCAAACGCAGTCGCTCTCAAAACTAGAAGAAAAACTCAACACAAATTCAAATAAATAAAGATTAACTATGTCACAAGCAATTTTATACAACTATTTTAAAAAACATGAAAAAAAGGACGACTTAGAACTCTTACTCTGTGAAGATGCTAAAGAAGCACATGAACTTGAAGCCATTGCAAAGTTTTTCAATAAAGATGTGATAGTTTTTCCAGATTTTCGTCCAACATATGGAGATGATTTACGCTCTTATAAAGAAGAGCTGCATGAACTCTTTTTTGCACTACGTAAATACTACGCAATGAAGAAAAAGCCCTTGGTTATCTCTCCTCTAAAAACCTTGCTTTTTGATTTGCCAAAAGAGGAAATTTTAGGATCAACTACTTTGGAATTTGGCAGTGAAATTGAACTTACTGCGTTTAAAGAACAAATGTTGTTTTGGGGTTATACCTTTGTAGATATGGTGCAAGTTGAGGGGGAGATCTCCCATCGGGGCGACATTATAGATATTTTTGTCCCTTCATCTAAAAATCCTGTTCGTATTTCACTTTTTGACAATGAGATAGAGCAGATAAAAGCTTTTGAACTTGAAACGCAGCGAACGCTTGGCGTGGACCTTGAAGAGGTAGAGATATATAGTGCCTTTTTCTCCCTTAATGAAGCATCGTTTAATAAACTCAATGAAAAGGTACAGCGCAGTGAATTTGATGCACTCAACCGGGACGTAGCTTCTTTAGGTTTTTGGCATCTGGACGAGCTTGCTGAGAACTTTATGGCAAACAAAACTGTCAAGCTTGTACGTAATTTAGAAGCTACACTCAAAGATGCATATGGAATCAACAATCCACAAATTTCAAGAGATGCCTTTGAACTTGAAATACTTGAAGAGAATGATGAAGTCAAAGAGCTTGTCGTTGCTAATGTAGAGCAGCTCCTAAAAGTGCATCGGGATAAAAAAATAACCCTCATAGCAGCGAATAAAGCAACCATCAAACAAGCAGGGATTTATGACACTACAAATATAACTGTTGTAGAAGCTCCTTATATTTTAAATATTTTGACACCTGATGCAATTGTTATTTCACTCAATAAACCTGATAAAAAAAGAAGACGAAGAAAAAGCTCAATACTCCTTGATGACCTCAAAGCTGGGGATTATGTTGTGCATGAAGATTATGGTGTGGGTATCTTTGAAGAGATTGAACAGACTGAAATTCTTGGCGGTGTCAAAGACTTTATCGTTATCAAATACGTAGGCGAAGATAAGATTTTACTTCCAGTGGAAAATCTTGACTATATCGACCGCTATATCGCAGGAGGTGGTTCTACCCCTGTTCTAGATAGACTTGGTAAAGGGAGTTTTGGTAAGTTAAAAGCAAAAGTACGTAAAAGGTTACTTGAAATTGCTAGTCAGATTGTCAATACTGCAGCCGCACGAGCGCTAATAAAAGCACCAAAAATTTCACTTACAAAAAAAGAGCTCAAAGAGTTTCAAGCACTTGCAGGATTTGAATATACAGATGATCAAACGCAGTCAGTGGATGAAATACTAGCTCAAATAAGTTCAGGTCATATTATGGATAGACTCCTCAGTGGTGATGTTGGTTTTGGAAAAACAGAAATAGCACTCAACACTATATATGCGGCATACAAATCGGGGTATCAGTCTGCTTTTATCGTTCCTACTACCTTGCTTTCTGCACAACACTGGCGCTCTTTGGATGAGCGTTTTTCTGGTATGGGGATTCGTTATGCTAAGCTCGATAGATTTGTCAGTACAAAAGATAAAAATGCCATCATAAAAGGCTTGGCGAGTGGAGAGATTGATTGTGTTGTGGGAACACATACTTTATTTGGACTTGAGTTTAAAAACCTTGGTGTGGTTATCATTGACGAAGAACATAAATTTGGTGTAAAACAAAAAGAGAAGATAAAAGAGTTGTATCATAATGTGCATCTGCTCTCAATGAGTGCGACACCTATCCCCCGCTCACTCAATCAAGCGCTTAGTTCCATCAAGACTATGAGTCAGCTCTTAACCCCACCAAGTGAGCGTCAAGGTGTGAGAACTTTTGTAAAAGAGTATGATGAAAAACTTATAAAAGAGGTCATCCTACGAGAGCTTCGTCGTGGGGGACAGGTTTTTTATGTGCATAATTCTATCGATCATATGCCTATAAAAATGGGTGAACTCAAAGCACTCTTACCAGAACTGAGAATTTTGATGCTTCATTCTAAAATCTCAGCTGTTGAGACAGAAAAAGAGCTACTAAAATTTGAAGCTGGTGAGTATGACTTGATGTTAGCGACGTCTATCATTGAGAGTGGTATTCATATGCCACGTGTTAATACTATCTTAGTTGATGGGGCAGATAGGTTTGGTATTGCTGATTTGCATCAGCTTCGTGGTCGTGTTGGTCGTGGACATAGTGAAGGTTTTGCTTACTTTATTGTACAAAATAAAGAGAACTTGACAGATGAAGCAAAAAAACGTCTTTTAGCACTTGAATCAAACTCATTTTTGGGTTCAGGCTCAGTTCTTGCGCATCATGACCTTGAAATACGTGGTGGTGGAAACTTGGTTGGTGATGCACAAAGTGGACATATCAAAAACATTGGCTATTCGCTCTATCTTAGAATGTTAGAAGATGCCATAAAAGAGTTGAGTAACACAGTTCAAACGCAGCGGGCAAAAGTTGACATCAAGCTGACTATCTCTGCATACATCTCTGATGAAGTAGTGAAAGAAGATAGACTGCGTTTAGATATCTACCGTCGCCTTTCTCAAGCTGAAAATGCTGTTGAGATTTATGAGATAGAAGAAGAGCTGATAGACCGTTTTGGTGAGCTTGATGAGCCGACAAAACAATTCTTTGAGCTGATGGTTATCAAACTCCTAAGTGTAGATAAAAAGATAAAATCCATAGGAAATTATGGTCAAAACATCACTTTTACCTATTTTAATGAATCAAAAGAGACAATAAAATCAGACTCAAGAGATGATGACGACATTATCAAAGCGACACTTTTTTATCTCAGAAATGCTAAACCAAAAGTATTATAATTTCATCTCATCTTTTAATGCTTTATGGAAAATTGTGTAAGTTGAGCGTTTAAAAATATAATCTTTTGCAGTGAAAAGTGTTTCAAACATAATTTTCCATAGTCGTGAAAAATTATCTTCTTTTTTCAAACTACATAAAGTAATTTGCATTTTGTATTCTAGTTCGGCTAGTTTTTTTGCGTGTTCTAGGTACTCTTTGAGTATTGTATACTCAGTATGTTCTTCTAAAAACATTTCAACAAGATGGATAATAGAGGCTTCTTTTTGTGTATATTTATCTTGTAAAGGCATAATGATTCCCTCACGCAATAATTTGGCTAAAAGTTCTTTGTCAATATCATAATGTTCAATAAACTCTTCTTTTGAAAAGTATTTTGCATCAGGGGCAATGCCACTGAGAGTTTGCATGAGGGGTGTCAGCATAGTATATGAACTCGAAAAGGAATTGTTTTTATTTGTAAGGCTAAATTTTATCTGCTCATTTGTACTGCCTAGTTCGTCTTTCATATATCGAATATACTTGAGAAGTTCTATATGCTCATCATTATAGCTATGTACATTACTTTTTAATTTTTTGGCTTGAGGTAAGAGACCTTCTTTGATGTAATAAAGTATAGTAGATTTTGGTATACCTGTTTTAGCAACTACTTCTGATATTTTATATTCCAAATATATTCCCTATATAATTTTTTCTTAAGTATTATAGCATATAATTCAAAACGTAAAGTATCACTTTACACTTTATATAAAGGATTTTGAATGCCAAGACAAATACCATGGTGGATAGGTGGAATTGCAATGAGTTTGCTTTTTTACTTCAGCTTTTCAGGTTTTGGGGCAAATCGTCCCATAGGTGCTTCAACGGGGATGGCGTATCTCTCTACAATACTCTTTGGATTGGATGCAGAGCATTATGAATATACAGCACAGATAGAGCAATCTGGCGCATGGGAAGGTGTAATGCTAATAGGTGTATTGTTTGGTGGTTTGTTTACATCTATCTTTCTTACAAAAAGTTTTCATATCAGTTTTATTCCCACACTTTGGAAAAAAAGAAAAAACAGTTCTGTAAAATCACGAATGTTATGGAGCTTTATCGCTGGATTTTTACTTGTTTTTGGGGCAAGACTTGCTGGAGGTTGTAATGCAGGGCATATTCTCTCGGGTGGAAGTCAGTTGGCTGTAAGTGGTATTATTTTCGCTATTGTAGCACTTGGTACAGGTGTAGTGATGGGAAGGTTTTTTTATAAAGCAAAGGAGTGCAAAAAATGATGGATAGAATCGTTAATATGTTTCATATAGTGGCAAATGAAGGGCACGGATCTGTTTTTGTAGTTTTAGTGATAGGGTTCTTTTTTGGGGCGATTATTGCCTATTCTCGTTTGGATAAATTTGAGAAGATGGCTGGTTTTATGATATTTGAAGATACTTTAGTACCTCGTATGGCGATGACTACTGTAGCACTATCAAGTGTCGGATTTTATTTTCTAGTTCATTTTGGTTATGCTACATTTGCCGTGAAACCTATTTTATTGACAGGATTAGTTTTGGGCGCTTTTCTTTTTGGTATTGGCTTAGTGATACTTGGAAAATGTCCGTCTGCTTTTTTTGTTTCTGTTTCTGAGGGAAGAGTTGATACTTTTGTTGGTGTTTTAGGCGGTATGGTTGGAGGTGCTATTTTTACTTATTTATATCCCCTGATGAAGGTCTGGATGGGCCCAGATCTTGGAACCCCTCAAGTATTTGATTATTTTATAGATCATAGTTTACTTGTTGTACTTATTTTTAGTACAATACTGCTAATTACTGCGTATTTTCTTCCAACCATAGAGTTTAGAGACCCTGCAGATTTTAAAGAAAAGGAATAACAATGGCACATATTACACTACCTGAATTTGAAGAGATGACACCTGCTGTCCAGGATAAGGCGAGACCGATTTTAGAAAAGACAGGCTCACTAGGAGAGATATTTAAACTTTTAGCGCTTGATGAGAAGATTTATTTTGCAACAGATGGAATGATTCAAAAATATCTTTTGGATGAGACTTTGCTCTCTTATGATATAAAAGAGGCAATAGCCTTGCTTGTTTCAAAAGAGAATGGCTGTAAAATGTGTGTGGATGTCCATAAAAATATCGCAAAAATGTTGGGTTTAAGTGAAGAAAAGATTGAGCAGATTTTACAAGGTATAGATACAATGGCCGTAGATGCAAAAGAAAAAGCACTTTTAAAATTTTGTATAAAAGCAGCACAAAAAGATAACTATAAAATCCTCAAAGAAGAGATTGATGCTCTTAAAGCAATGGGCTGGAGCGATAAAGAGATACTTGAAGCTGTAGCAATTGTGGGGTACTTTAACTACATCAACACACTCTCAAATGTATTTGGACTTGGTGAGTAAATTTTTTTTGGAGAGTAAAATAGATGAAAATAATAATATTGACCTTGATGATTTTTCTAAACTTGCAGGCTAGAGAATATAAGGTAGTGTTTGATTGTAGTTCTAGCGATGCTCACTATGTTAAAAGTCGTATGTGGTTAATAGGAAAAACGATGGATATGATTGAGAAAAAAGGCGATACTGTAAAAGCGGCATTAACATTACATGGTTCATGTGTGGCTATGGTTTCTAAAGACTTCGATATGATTGTTCCTGACGAAGAAGTCACAGAGGTACAGCAGTCACAAAAGTATCTAAAAGCGCTCTCAAAACGAAAAAATATTTCTATAACAGTATGTGCTATGTCTTTAGCTAGCAATGCAATAGAACAATCCGAGGTATTGCCATTTATTAAAATTTCATCAAATAGTTTTCTTGATACAATTGCTTATCAAAATGATGGTTATGCATTAATGAGTTTCAAATAGGAAGAGTGATGAAAAAAATAGTTATATTTTTATGTTTATTTGCAGGAAGTTTTCTCTTTGCAAATGAAGCACATGATCTGGCCACAGAGTTACACTACTTAGAATCCTATAAGCAGGGAGTACAAACAGCAAAAAAAGAGCATAAACTTATGATGCTTGTAGTGGTGGAAGATGGCTGTCATTGGTGTAAAAAATTTAAACGCACAACTTTGAGTGATGAGGGTATAAAACAAGAGTTGCAGGGAGTTGTAAAAGTACTTGTAGATCGTTATGCTAACATGCCACAAAAGTATGAGAGTAGGTTTTTTCCCATGGTCTATTTTATAGATCCTAAAACACAAAATATTTTAGTAAAATCATATGGCTATAAAACAAAAGCGCTTTTTAGACAAGAGATACAAAAAGCGACAAAAAAATTGAATAGTTTGGAGTAATTATGAAATATATACTACTGTTACTAATAAGTGTAATTGTACTCAATGCAAAAGATAATGAACCGCTTGTTGATGCACAGCAACATCTTATGTGGGGTGTCTGCACAGAACAAACAAACCCTGACCAGACTTATCCTTGGAGATTTGGGAAGTCATTTTGTGATAATTCTTATAAATATGGATATAGTGATTGGCGACTACCAAGACCCCAAGAAATTCAAAAATCCATTGAAAATGGCACATTGAAAAAAATACGTCTTGGGAGTTATTGGACCTCTAGTGTTGATCCAAAAGCTCCAGAAGATAATGCTCTTGCAGTCTATTCAAATGGTCATGTTCATGCTCTTGAAGTATGCGGTGCTGCCTACGCGCTTTGCGTGAGATAAACAAAGATAAAAGACACAATGTATAAAAATGCTTGGAAGTATTGTCGGGAGTTCTCTCTTATGGAGAAAAATTAGTAATTATAAACAGATGCTCTCTTTGAGTTTTATGTTTATGATTACTGCGTTTAGCATAGCCTTTTTTGCAGATGATGTTTATTTGTTGGATTATTATTAAGTTTGCAACTCAAAAGTGAGCCTATTAACAAATAAGTTATATAATACTTATAAAAATTATAAGGATATTTTATGAACAAGATATTGATAGCTCTTTTAGGGTTAGGTTTAACTACAGCTGTAATGGCATTTGATACAACTAAAGCAAATGAACTTAATAAGTTCTATTCTCATGCAACGCACAAGGCATTGGCACACTCAAAAACCTTTATAAAAGGTGATGCTGTGATGAAAATGTATAAAGATGGAAAAGATTTTACCATTCTTGATGTCCGTACTGATGGTGAGGCTTCTGTTGTTGCTTTGAGTGCAAAAAATGCACTTCATATTCCTCTGAGCAAACTCTTTTTAAAACAAAATTTAGAAAAACTTCCACTTAAAAAACCAATAGTTTTAGTATGTCACTCAGGAACAAGAGCAACCATGGCTATGGTTGGGTTAAAAGAGCTTGGGTTTAAAAATGTTCATGTATTAAAAGGTGGGCTTATTGGTTTAGCTACAGCGGATAATCCAAAAAATGCACCATTACAATAAATGATGTATAAATCTCTTTTTCTTGCGACTCTCGTAGTTTTTAGTGGTTGTGCGCAGCAGGAACATCATTCAAATCTTGATGGTAAAAAGCTTTTAGAACAAAAATGTTCTCAGTGTCACAATACTGACTTACCACCGAAGACTTTTGCCGATGAAAAAGCACCGCCTATGATGGCTGTTGCTTTTCATATAAAAGATTTTATTCATGCGAGTAGTGAGAGTGATAAGATTCCAAAGGCGATAGAATTTGTCAAGGATTATGTAGTAAATCCAAGTGCTTCAAAATCTTTTTGTGATAAACAAAGCCTTAAAGAGTACGGTGTTATGCCTTCACAAAAAGGTAAAGTAACGCAAGATGAGCTTCAAGCTATAGCTGAGTATATGTTTTCACACTACACCTTACAAAATCTCACTCAAGCACAAATGCTAGAAAACAGACTTGCAAAAATGCCAAAAGGAAAACGACTTGCTTTGCAAAACGGATGTTTGAGTTGTCATAAGATAAACAAAGATTTAGTCGGTCCGTCTTTTCATACAATTGCCAAACGGTACGATGGTAAAATGACCACTATTGAGCAAAGTATAAAAAATGGTTCTTCTAATAAATATAAAACTTCACGCGGTGCAGTAATGCCTGCTTTTGCTAAAAAGATAAGTGATCAAGATATAAAAGTATTGAGTGAGTGGATTGTACAGAGATAAATTTTATTTATTAAATTAAGAATATTTATAATTTTTATATATTTGACTTATGAACATATGCCCGCTATAATTCGCAGATGAAAAAGAATTTAATAGTAACAGTTTCTCTTGCACATTTAGTGCAAGATACTTACTCCGCGTTTTTAGCACCCATTTTGCCTTTGCTTATTGAAAAGCTTGGTTTATCACTTGTGATGAGTGCATTTTTAGATATTGCACGTAAGCTTCCTTCATTACTTAACCCTTATTTTGGACTTTTGGCAGAGAGAAGAGATGCTCGGTATTTTGTGATATTGTCTCCCTCTTTGAGTGCTTTTAGTATGTCTTTGTTAGGTGTAGCAGATAATTATGTCATTTTAATTTTTCTTCTTGTTTTGGCTGGCATTAGTTCAACGCTCTTTCATATACCCTCTCCGGGAATGATAAAAGCATCAGCAGGTGATAAACTTGGTCGTGGTATGAGTTTTTATATGGTTGGTGGAGAGCTAGCTAGAACGCTGGGACCTTTGCTTATCACGGGTGGTATCTCTTTGTGGGGGCTAGAGGGAACATGGCGACTGATGCCTTTTGGTTTTGTAGCATCAATCATTTTGTACTATAAACTCAAAGATTTTCAATTTACGCAAACAAGCTTTACAAAAAAGAGAGAAAAGGGCGACAGCTGGCGTGAGCTTAAAAAGTTCATTCCTCTTTTGGGTGTGATGAGTGGATTTATGTTTTTTCAATCAGCTATGAAGATGGCAGTCACACTCTACCTTGCCGTCTATCTCACCGGACACGGATTTTCATTGTGGTATGCAAGTGCTGCATTATCAGTTTTACAATTTTTTGGGGTTGTTGGAACTTTTCTTTCAGGTAATCTCTCAGATAAATTTGGCAGGCAAAGAACCTTAGTTTTTATGTCGAGTGGAGCCGCATTAACTATGAGTGCATTTTTATTTGCAGATACTGTTTATACAGTTTTTCCACTTTTGGCACTACTTGGAATTTTTATGTTTGCAAATGGACCCATTATGCTTTCAGTGATCCATGAGTTAGATACAAAAATGCCGACTTTTATCAACAGTGTCTATATGAGTATTAATTTTAGTATTAGCTCTATAGTAGTTTTACTGATGGGATTTTTTGGGGATGTTATAGGGCTTGATGCAACATATGAAATTGCAACTGTCATGGCTTTTATTGCTATTGCTTTCGCATTTAATATAAAAAAAGCTTGACAATCTGAACATATGTTCGTTATAATGCGAACATATGTGCATAAAATTACAAAAGTATCGAAAAGATACGAAGGAAAAATTATGAGAAATGGAAATATTTTTAATGGACGCTGTCAAGGTCAAGGTCAAGGACAAGGACGTGGACAAGGACAAAGAAATAGACGAGGACAAGGATGTGGACGTGGTCAAGGACAAGGAAATGTTAACGGCATGCAAAGAAGAAGAAATCTAGGTAATGTGTAAGTTTTAAAGCATGGATTCGGTAAATATAGTATCAATAATAACCATAGCTTTTTTAGGATCGTTTGGGCACTGCATAGGAATGTGTGGTGGCATTGTAGTAGCATATAGTACGACGAAAATATCTGATGAGTGGAGTAAAACAAAACAATCAATTGCACATATTTTATACTCTGCTGGGCGGGTTTTAACATACACTATATTAGGGGCTATGTTTGGCTTCTTAGGTGGTGTGGCTACTTTTAACAATCTTACAAATGGCTTGATGCTTATATTTGCCGGAATATTTATGGTTTTGGCTGGTTTATCATTATCAGGTAAAATCAAATTTCTAACGTTACTAGAGCATTCGTTTGCAAGTACTTCATGGTATACAAAACTCTTTAGAGAACTGTTACAAACAAAATCTCTTGTAAGTTTTTTTATACTAGGGATGCTTAACGGACTACTTCCCTGTGGGCTTGTTTACTTTTTTACTATAACAGCAGCAAGTACGGCAAGCCCATTGTATGGGGCATTGGTAATGTTTATATTCGGCATTAGTACAATTCCTGCACTTTTTTCTTTAGGATTTTTTGTTGGGTTGTATAAAAATGGTAAATTTAGAAATATTATGATGACACTCGCAGCTATAAGTGTTGTGATTTTTGGAATATATACTATGCGAAATGGGTATTATTACATAAAATATCCACAAAAAACAGTAAGTCAATGTTGTGAATTTGACCCAGATAAACAAAATAATGAAATAAAAAAGAACGATAATTTAAAGGAGATATACCAAAAATGAAAATAGTTTTAGCAGTAGATGAAGATAAAAAAACAATAGTAAAAAGAACAGGGCAAAGTGCTTATTTTGCAATTTATGAAGATGATAAACTTGTTGATTTAGTTCCAAACAAACACCATGATGGAGGGCATCATGCCCACAGAGAGCATGAAGAACATGATCACTCTGAGATGGGACATGAAGAGCATACAAACTCTCATAGAAAAGATGTTGCAGCCTTGAAAGATTGTGATATTATTTTAGTACAAGCTGTTGGTGAAAATATGAAAGAGGCACTGGAATCTATTGATCTAAAAGTTAAAAAAATACGACAAAAACATGGCACAACGGCAGATGAGGTTGTTGCTAACTTTTTAAATGGCAATATTTAGGTGAGAGTATGAGTCCAAGAAGAGTTGTTCAAAGACATATAGATGCAGATCATAGTGGTATCTGTTTTAAACCTTGTGGTATTAAAAGAGCAAACCTTGAGAGAGTAGAGCTTTTTGAAGATGAGATGGAAGCTATTCGCTTGGCTGATTTTGAAGGGCTTTACCAACAAGAGTGTGCTGATAAGATGGGCATCTCACGAACAACTTTTTCAAGGCTTATAGAATCAGCAAGAAAAAAAACAGCAGATGCACTGCTACATACAAAAGCATTAAGAATTTTTAAAGAGGATGAATGATGAAAAAAATTATAGTATCAACAGTCGTTGTAGCGATGAGTGCTACATTTTTAAGTGCAACAACAAACCAAGAGATAAAACAAGAGGCAAAAGCTGCCATTATGAAGATGGGTAAAACACTTCAAATGCATATGAAACAAAACATGAAAGCAGGTGGACCAGTCCAAGCCGCAGCATTTTGTTCTGACAAAGCTAGAGGCATTGCCAAAGAAGTAAATGCAGGGTATGAAAAAGGTGTTTCAGTCAAAAGAATCTCTCTAAAATACAGAAACCAAACAGACAAACCAACAGCAGATGAAGCAAAGGTTTTACAAGAGTTACATACTGCGTTTGACACAAAAAACTCTCTTCCAAAAATGCTTGTTAAAGAAGTAGGTAAAAATCATTATAAAGTTTACAAACCAATTTTCATAAACAAAGGTGTTTGTCTCACTTGTCATGGCACAAATGACGTAAGAGATGAAGAAGCATATAAACTTATAAAAGCAAAATATCCAAATGACAAAGCAGTTGGATATAAAAAAGGCGATCTTAGAGGTGCTTTTGTTGTTGATATTGTAAAATAGGGAAAAGTATATGCCCATTACAGCCATTTAATTAAGCTTTGGAAAGGTGAGTGCTGTTCATTCAGATAGTAGGTTTGTGGATGATGGGCTATAATTAACTCATTTGTGTTAAAATACAATTAGAGGAAAAGATTATGATAACACTTAAAATTCAAAATCCTGAAATAGAACAGATATTTTTAGAAGGATTTAGTAGTAACAAAGAGATGTTTTTTGATTTTATAAAAGAAAACTACAATAAAATGATGTTGCTTAATAGTCTGGAAAAATCTGTATATCAAGCAAAACTCCAAAATTCAAAAGAACTAGATGAAATAAGCTTAGATGACTTAATTGCAGATGTTAAAAATAGTACCAACTCCTGAATTTGTAAAACAGGTTAAAAAACTTGCAAAGTCTTATAATAAGATAGCCACTGACTTAGAATTGCTAAAAGAAGAATTATTATTAAACCCAAGGCTCGGCACAGAACTTGGAAATAAATGTTTTAAAATTAGACTTGCAAATTCTTCTATTCCTACTGGTAAAAGTGGTGGTTTTAGAGTTATAACTTATTATCTTGATCATCAAGGTGTCATCAGATTACTACTGATTTATACAAAGACACAGAAGGAAAATATTTCAGATAAAGAGTTAAGTGAAGTGCTTAGGAAGTTGAATGAAAATTCTCTTTGATAACTATAAAGTATGCGACAGATGCCACTCATTATGGGGTTTTAGTGCTTATTTTGAGGAGTATAAACTTCTTTTAGATACAGGGAGTAATGGGCGTGTGCTTTTGCAAAATATGCAAAAAGTGGGTGTTGATGTTCAAGAGATAGAGTACATCTTTATCACCCACTCTCATTGGGATCACATTGGTGGCCTTGACAGTATAATAGAACTCAATCCTAATGTAACACTTTTTGTACCCGCTTCACTCTCTAAACATCTCATCAATGATTTAAAAACTTTAGTAAAAAGTGTCATCGTCTGCGGTAAAAAACCGCAAAATCTTTTTGGAGATCTCTACACAACAGGGCTTTTGGGTGAGGAGATGCCAGAGCAGTCACTCGTCATAGATACCCTCACGCCAACAGTAGTAACTGGATGTGGACATTTTGGCATAGAAAATATCACAAAAGTGGCTCGTGAAGTGATACAAAAAGACATACTCTGCGTGATGGGCGGTTTTCATCTACTTCGTAGTGATGAAGAAAAGATTTTAAATACCATAAAAGTACTCAAAACAATGGGTGTCAAATATGCCAAGCCGACACACTGCACGGGAGATGAAGCCATCTCACTTTTTGCAGTAAATTTTACAGAGAATTAACATTAAGCTAACATGATAGGTATATACTTTCTCTTAAATAAACAGTAGGAGAAAAGATATGGAATATCCAGAGTATTTTAGCAGTATCGAGTCTATTCGTCTTTATGATGATTTAAGTCAGTTTTTAGGTGTCAATAAGGATGGTCTTGTAGAGATTAGTTACTTAGATATAGTCAAAACAGCAGGGCATAGTTGTGCTACCGTGGCAGGAGCATATATAGTTGCACTCAAAGGTTTAGAAGCTCTTTATCCAGATGAACTTCCAGTTAGAGGGAAGATAAAAGTTGAAATTCAAAAAGCGCCAAGAGTTGAAAATGCGGGTGTAGTTGGTTCTGTTTTATCAAATATCACAGGAGCTACGAAAGATTATGGATTTGGAGGTATTCCTACGGGTAAATTCAATAGACGAGATTTGCTTTTTTTTGAAGCAGATATATCGTGTGATGTTCGTTTAACACGGCTTGATACGCAAGAAAAAGTAGCGATAAACTACAAACCACAAAAGATTGTTAACCCTATGGCAATTCTAAAAAGTGCTATAGTGCCAAATGCAACAGCAGAAGATAAAGAGAGTTTTCCTCGAAGATTTCAGGAAATGGTTCAAACAGTATTTGAAAATATAGATGAAGTTCTAGAGATAAGAAAAGAGCTTTAAGATGAAAAATAAACTCTTTCTTTTATCAATACTTTGTGCGATAAATCTTAGTGCATTAAGCTTAGGAGATACTCCTAAAGAAGTTGTTTTATCGGGTGAAAATGGATCTCTTGTTCATGATGCTAAACCATGGAATACGGCAACGCTCAAAGGAAATGTAAGCGTAATTTTATATATGGATCCGGATAAAAAAAGTGATAATGAAGGCTATATGCAATCCTTAATAAAATTTAAAAAAGAGAATAATTTGGATTTTACAATTGTTGCTATAGTAAATCTTGCTGCGACATGGAAACCAGATTTTGTTATAGAAAAACTTTTGGCATCGAAACAAAAAGAGTTTCCAAATATTGTTTATGTAAAAGATAAAAAAAGCTTTTTTGTAAAAGAATGGGGATTAGAAGATGACGCTTCTAATCTTTTGATTTTAAATAATAATGGTGAAGTGGTGTTTTATAAATCTGGTAAATTAGATACTATAGAGCGACAAAAATCTTTTCAAGTTATAAAAGAGTTGCTCAAGAAATCGTGAAAATATTTTTCCCATCTGTATAGCTATAGTGCAGTGAGAGATGATGTTTGTCTAAAATTGTTTTTACAAGAGAGAGTCCAATGCCAAAACCTTTTGTTGTTCTTGCGTATTCTCCTTGTGTAAAGTTTTCACAGTAATATGCAAGGGGATGTTCTAAAGATTTCCCCAGATTTTTTACGATGATTTGTTTCTTTTTTACGATTATTTCTATTGGAAGTGTTTGAGCAAATTTAAGTGCATTGTCTATAAGATTTTTAAGAGCCATGCTCAAATAAAAGAGATCTCCTTGCATAGCAAAATTTTCATCAATACGAACCTGTATACTTGTTTCATCTTGCAGCAGGAGTTGAGACAATGCTTCAGTTATGAGTGTTTCAACAGTAAAATCATCCCGATGCAGAAGATTTTGTTGTTGCTGAATTTTTTCAAGAGAGAGGAGCTCATTTGTTAACCTGTCCATATCATAATTTGCTTGCGTAAGAATTTTTTTGTAGGGAGTCTCTTCAAGCATCTCTAAAGCAAGTTTTGATTTTGTAATAGGGGTGCGAAGTTCATGCGCGACATTTCGAAGGAGTCTCTCCCTTGTATCAATAAGATTTTTTATCTTTTGTGCCATTTTATTGAACTGTTTTGCCAGCAAACCAATTTCATCATTGCTTTTTTGTTCAAGTTGTATAGTGTAGTCACCATCTCCAAACTTTTGAAGATTATATGCTATTTGTTTGAGCGGATAGAGAAGTTTAACAACAAAAACAAACAGAAGTATCAAAATCAATATATCAGCTACAATAAGATAATCAAGAATAGCTATTTCATGAAGATAGTGTTCCTCTCGTGTGTCAGTGAGTGTAAGAGTATCATCAAGATAGTGCATAACAAGAAAGTGTTGCTGTTTTTTGTTTTGTAAAATTTTCACACCTGAAAAGTCATCTTTATGTATATATACGGTAGTGTAAATCTCATTTTTCTTTAAAACAACTCTTTTAAACTGAAGTTCTTTGATTTTTTTTTCTAATTTTTGCGTATTATTATTTGCTAAGTATGTAAATAGCTCTTTGGCAGCATATTGGTAATGCTCCTCTATAAGAGAGGTAAATGTGTTTTTGGTTAACACTTCATTTTTATAGGAAATATAGTACATGAGAACAAAGCTTAAAGAAAAAAGCAGAGATATTTTCAAAAAAATTGACATTTTTATTTTCCTATAAACTTATATCCTATACCCCAAACCGATTTGATATATTTTGGGTTTTTTGCATCATCACCTATTTTTTGTCGCAGATTGCTTATATGCATATCAACACTTCTCCCTTTTGTTTCATATTCAATCCCTTCAATAGCATTGCAAAGGAGTTCCCTTGAGATAATTTTTTCGCTGTTTTGCACAAAAAAAAGTAAAATATCAAACTCGATTTTTGTTAAATCTACTCTAAAGCCATCTATTGTAACCTCTTTTTTATTTTCATTTATAGATAAATCAGCTACTTGTATTATTCCATTTTTTTGTACTCTTCGCATAATGGCATTGATGCGAATAATCAACTCTCTTGGTTCATAGGGCTTTGAGAGATAATCATCAGCTCCTGCTTCAAAGGCAAGAATTTTGTCACTGACTTCACCTCTAGCAGAAGAGATAATGATAGGTATGTCAGAATTTTTACGCAGTTGTTTGCATACATCAAACCCATCCATCTGCGGAAGCATTAAATCAAGTATGACAAG
The DNA here is from genome assembly GCF_026988655.1 of Sulfurimonas sp. Classification (GTDB taxonomy): domain Bacteria; phylum Campylobacterota; class Campylobacteria; order Campylobacterales; family Sulfurimonadaceae; genus Sulfurimonas. The sequence goes on from NZ_JALSKT010000037.1 coordinate 45,174, forward strand.
ACTATAAGTCTCTTTTTTAGCGGAAAAAGTTTTAAGCGCATCAAGTGGGTTAGCAAAAACAACAACATCAAAATTGTAGTTTTTTAGATACTCTACAAGAAGATTTTGTATATCAACATCATCTTCAATAAGCAAAATAGTCTTACTCACTATTCCACCTCCCAATCATCAAAATATAAAAGAAATTGTTCTCTTTGTTGTTTATTGAGAATATCATGGAGTTGTCTTAAAAAATTATTTTCAACCTCTATAGCTTTTTTATAAAGTTTTTGATTGATTTTTTCTAACTCTTTTGTATTGAGTGTTTTTTTCATGAAAACTCTTTGTTTTTGTTTTTGTATCTTATTTTTTAGGTTTCTATACTCCTGCAAATCATAACGAAATTGTTGTAAAACTTTCTTGATTTGCTGTTTTTGTACTTGTGTAAGCGCTATATGTGAAAACTCTTTTTGCATATGTTCTGTGTGATGATATTCATCATTGTCTGCAACAAGAGCAGAAAACAGAAGCAGTAAAATAAGTAATATTTGCATACTATTCCTTTGGAAGGTGTATATCTTTATCGTTAAGCAAGCCATGCTCAAAATTTTTATGGCAGGCCTTACAGTTTGATTTTTTTTGTACCTTGGCACTTTGAAAAAGCGCTTTGTCTATATTTTTATGCCTTTGTATCCAATAAGGCGTTTGTGTAATGGCAATTGTATCCTTATTTTTCATTGATTGCATAATTTTAAGTGCTGATTCTTTTGTAGAGTGCTGCGCTGCATGACTTAAAAGATAATTTTTAATACTAAGCCTATCTACCTCTTCTAAAGAGGCATCATCTCCAAAATGATCTTCTAAATTATTCATCATGATTTTCCATGAGTTCTCTGGAAGTAAAAAAGGTGGATAGAGAATGTGACAAGAACTACACTCCTCAAAAAAGAGTGCATGTTCTTGTTCATAATTGATGTGAGTATTCCCATCTTTTAACAAAGGATTGTCAGAAGATGATAAAAGGTAGAGTAAAAAAAGAATGGATGTCGCTACCCAAACAAAACCAAAGATTTTTTGTCCAAATGTAAGTATAAGGTTTGTGGCGTTTGCATTTTTTGTGCCATCAATCATAGATGTTATTGCATCACCTTTATGCACAAATTTATCTACCAATACACCTGCTATGTGAGCCAAAACAACAAGCATAAAAGCATTGGCAATAACTTCATGCAACTCTTCAAAAAGCTCCATCTCTTTAAAATATGTATGGTTTAAAAAAGAAAATATCCCCATTCCTTCTTGTGTACCATAGACTAAAGCACCACTCATTCCTGTTAAAATACCTAATATAATCATCGCTACAACTGCCCAAGAAGCAGCGGGATTATGCCCTATATAGGATTTTTTTGGATGAAAGATGTGAGTCAAATAATCAAACAAATCATGAAGGTTAAAAGTAAAGTCACTAAATTTTGAATAGCGTACATTCATAAATCCCCATACAATCCTAAATAAAAAAAGCACAACCATGGTATATCCAAAAGCAGCATGAAAACTAAGAAGGTTGTCAAAATCACTTGTTATATAGGCAATGCTTACACATATAATGAGTAAAATATGAAATATTCGTGTAAAAATACTCCACACAAAAGTTTTTTTTGTCATATCAGTCATCATCCCATCTCCCATAATTTGGTATAGCTATAAAGCTTTCTGAGTAGAGTCCTTTGTCTGCTTTTGTATGACATGCTGCACAATTTGCAAGTGAGCGAACCTCTTTTTGTATGATAAATCTTTTTGGAATTTCATAGTGTTCATGTTTAAAGTAAGGTGTTTGTGTAATTGCTATTGGAGTTTGTGATGACGGTATGCTCCTGTCTATTTTTTTGCTTCTTTTATACTGATGCGCTTTGTCTGCACTGTTTTTTATAAGATATGCAAGCAGTGTTTTTCTATCTTGCTCTTCCAATGAAGCATCTGTTTGAAAATGATCTTCTAAATTTGCCATCAGTTTTTTCCATGAACGCTCAGGTAAAAGACCTGGCTGATAAGCAAAATGGCATGAACCACACTCCTCTATGTAGAGTTTATTATCTACTGGTTTAACACCTGCTTTTTTTGCACCAAATGAAAAACCTTCTTCAAACCAGCCATCACCATACACTAAACTACCTGCAACGAGTAATAAAACAAATATCTTTTTCATAACCTTCTCCTATTTTTTATTGACTATATAAGTGATAACATCACCCTTTTCTTGCGCTGTTCCTGTTCGTGTATATACATCACGAAAGTTGCGACGCAACCATTTTTTTACACTTTTTACTTTTGTAAATCGTTTAGGATTTGCAGAGGGGGAGAGTGGCTCGATAACTTTCCCCGTCGAGATATTTTTGCCGTTTTGTGTCAAATCGTCTCCATGGCATGAAGTACAAGTAATCATCTTGCCTTTTTTCCCGATATGTTTAGATGTAAAAATCTGCTCACCTCGACTGTAACTAAAACCGGAAAAATTGCTATTTTGCTTTTTAGCTTCTTGTGTTAATTGTTGCATATATTTTTGCATCTGTGGGTTAAAATCAAATGCAAACAGTGCATTAACAAGTAGTGGGGCTAAAATAAACTGTTTCATAAAACGCTCCTTTTTTTAGATAATAAAAGTATGCGCTTTTTTTGTCAAGAGATGCAAGAAGGTTTCTTTACACTTTCTTTACACTTTAATTAACATTACATAAACATTCTGTTTATAGAATATGTTTTTATTACATGTAAGGAGCTTATTATGCGAAAAATTATAGTTGGTACAGTTATGTTGAGTTCACTTTTATTAGCACAAAGTGCGCAGGAGATTATAAATGAGAATGGATGTCTCTCTTGTCATGCAGTAGCAAGCATGAAAAATGCACCTGCTTTTGCTGGTATTGGGAGAAGAAATACAAGGTTTTATGGAGATGATGCAAAAAGTATTATTATGAGCAGTATACGAAATGGATCTCAAGGGAAGTATCGTCGTTTTGCAGATAGCGCAATGCCACCTTATGCAAACTTAACACCAGAGCAGTTAAGTGTATTGGCAGATTATATCTTGGCACAGGCACCAAAAGCAAGAGGACGCGGTATGGGGCAAGGTATGGGAATGGGTCAAGGAGGAATGGGTCAAGGAGGAATGGGAAGAAGCAGTTATTAAAGTGTGTTATACTCTTTGTTATGAAAAAAGTATTAGTAGTAGAAGATGATATTGATTTAAACACGACAGTTACTAAATATCTTACAATGAAGGGATATGCATGCTTGAGCGTATATGAAGGGAAGCGTGCTGTAGAAAAAGTATATGAAGAAACTTTTGATATTGTTATATTGGATGTAAAACTTCCAAATCAAGATGGATTTTGTGTAGCACAGGAGATACGAAAAAATTCAAACATTCCAATCATTTTTTTAACATCTCTTAACTCTCAAAAAGATGTAGAGCGCGGCTTTTTAAGTGGTGGGGATGATTATATAACAAAACCTTTTTCTCTTGCTGAACTCTTTATGAGAGTAGAAGCTGTTTTACGCAGGGTTTATCAAAACAATTCGATACTTATAATGGACGACCAACATACATTTGATACACAAAGTCTCACACTCTACAAAAATGGCATACCTGTGCATCTGACAGAAAAGGAAACACTGTTACTGAGTTTCTTTTTGCAGAATAAAAACAATATACTTAGCCGTAGAGAAATATTTGACAAGCTGTATGATTTTTCTGCTGAACCAAGCGATGCTTCATTGCGTGTATTTATCAACAGTTTACGAAAAAAAATTGGTAAAGAAAAAATAGAAACAATTAAAAATTTGGGTTATAGATATGTTGGCTGAAAAGAGATCTTTTCAAAGGTTTTTATTTGTCTATGTTTTTTCCTCGTTGTTGCTTTTAGGATTTGGAGTATGGTTTTATTATCAAATGAGCTACCAGCATATTGCACAAAACAATATCAATAGTTTAAAATCAGATATTGAAAATTTTATTAAAACCAATCACAAAAATCATTTTATAAAAACAGGGATTCCACCGCAGTACAATAATAAAAAAATAGCAATTTACATAGATAAAAAATTCAAAACCGGTTTTTTTAAACCTGTAGGTATCGATTTTTCAAAAGAATACTTTATAAAGAATGAAGATATATATTATTTACACAAAGAGCATAAGCGTTGGGGTGATGTTTATTTTATTACCTCTAAGAATATTAGTAGTGCAATAAAAAATTTGCAAAAAAATATAATCTACTTTATGCTTGTAAGTGGACTTTTTATTATTGCTGTCTCTTTTGTTTTAGGAAAAATATTTTTAGAACCTATGCGTTTGGCACTAAAGAATATAGAAGATTTTATAACTGACGCTACGCATGAGATTAACACTCCACTTAGTAACATATTAATTAATATAGAACTCTCCAAAGAGCTGGAGCCCAAGTGTGCAAAAAGTGAAGAGTTTAAAAAAATTGAAAATTCTGCATTACGAATTTCAAAGTTGTTTGAAGATTTAAGTTTTGTAAATTTGCAACATAAAAAAAAGCAGCATGTAGAGAAAATTGCATTTGATCAACTTTTAAAAAAACAAATTGGCTTTTTTGCGACTTTTATTAAAAATAAAAATCTTCACATCGAAATGCAAATAGAACAAAAAGAGTTGAAAATTGACAAAGAAGATGGCATACGCCTTGTCGATAATTTACTTTCCAATGCAATAAAATACTCTCCTTTGCATGCAACAATAACAATAAAACTGAATGAAAATTATTTAGAAATTATTAACGCAGGATCAATAAAAGCCAAAGAAAAAGTGATAAAAAAATTTGAAAGGGAAAATAAAAGTGAAGGTGGTTTTGGTCTTGGGCTTTATATTGTGCAAAAAATTTGTGTAAATTATAATTTACGCCTGGAAATAAAAAATCACAAACAAAAAGTATCGGTAAAAGTCTTCTTTTAGACCAAATTTAACATCATCTTAACATGTAAATGGCATAATAAACAAAACTAAAGGAGTAAGATATGAAATCTTCAATAATAAAAGTAGTAGGTTTAGTGGGTTTAGCTACATCTGTTTTTGCATCACCGAGTGCAGAGAAGGTGTTTGATGCTAAGTGTGCCATGTGCCATATAAAAACGATGCCACAAGATTTTTCAACGATGGTAGCACCAGCTTTGATGGGCATGATGCGTCATGTAAAAATGGCATATCCAAACAAAGATGAAGCTGTAGCATTTATTGTTGATTATGTGCGTAATCCTAGTAAAGAAAAAGCTGTCTGTATGCCACAAAAAATTGCTCGTTTTGGTTTGATGCCTTCACAAAAAGAGAATATTTCAAAAGAAGAGTTAAAAGAAGTTGCTGAGTGGATGTTTGAAAACTATCCTCCAAAAAACTTTGCCTGTGCAGCACGCATGAATGGTAAAGGTGGGATGAATATGATGCAAAGAGGTATGGCTAATCGTCCAACATTTGCAATGTTTGATGCAAATGGTGATGGAGTCATTACAAAAGAAGAGTTTGCTAACTATAGAGCATCAAGAATGCAGCAAAGAATGGGTATGATGCAAAAGCAAGGAATGCAAAAACAGGGAATGGGACGCAATCGTTCTACATTTATGGATTTTGACTTAAATAAAGACGGTTATATTACAAAAGAGGAGCTGTTAAAAGTTCGCAAACAAAAACAAGAAGCACGAGCAAAATCAGGAATGATGATGAGAAATGCTTCAAAGGCACCATCATTTGAGAGTATGGACGCTAATGGTGATGGAAAAATTTCACCGCAAGAGTTTCGTGTATTTCGTCAGTCTAGAATGATGAAAAGAATGCAGGGACAATAAAAGAAGTGAATATGAAGATGATTTAATCATCATCTTCATCATCTTCATCATCTTCATACTGCGTTTCAGTTGATGGATCATAATTTATTGCACTAAGAGTTGTTGTCCCAATTTGGGGTGTTTTCCACTCCTGACCATGACATTTGTAACAACTTACATTATTAGAGATTTGTGTTCCACGAAGATCCATTCCATGACAAAGGGTACAGCTTGCAGCACCATTACTCTCTACCCATTCTCCATGACCATCTTCATCTTTCCATAAATCGGTAAAAGGGTGCACAATTTTCCCACTAAAAGTTTTTTGTATAGTTTCTCCAGAGTGGCATGTTAAACAGTTTTGTGCACCTACTAAATTTGGTTCACTTAGGTTTACATGTACTTTGTGCAGTGCATTTGTAAGCGATGGATATTTTTTCTGTCCACTGAGCATTACACCATTTATTCCATGACAAGATGTACATGAGACAACTTCGCCATTATTGACTTTTTGCTCAAGTGTTGTGTTGTGTTTTTGATCATGAATGCGCAAGATGTTTGTCTTAAAATCAACTTCTGGATCTGGGTTGTTCGCTGGATTGCTCCCATACGCTAAAGGATACTCACTTGTTGAAGCATGACAGGCAATACAGTTTTGATCTCCACCATCATAGAGTGTTACCTTATCTCTTGTGACAACACTATTATTTGCATCAACTGCTTCAATCCAATAAGTCGGATAGATATCTTTTTTGTCTACATAAGAGACACTGCTACACTCTTTTACATATTGTTTTAAAGTGGTGTCGTAGCTGAGTTCAAATGCAATGTTTGGATCTCTTACCTGCTTGGCATAAAGACGATACCCTGTAGGATGACTACCAGGTATACTAAAGTCTACTAATCTCGCTTTGATGCTATTTTGATGCGGTCTCAGAGAAAAAACCTTATCTTGATTACAACTAGAGTTTGCAAGCGACTTTGCAAATACGCGTGGAGTATACCAAGTATTGAGTTTATTAGCCTGTGTTGGCATAACAGTTGGCGTTGTAACAGTTGGCGTCGTTTCAGTGTTAGTGGTATCTCCACCGCCACAGCCTGTAAACAAATAACTAAAAAGTGCAACAGTAAGCAATTTTATATGTAATTTTTTCATAACAGATTCCTTATAGAATTACAGGATTGATTTTATAAGAGCTTAGCTCTTTACCTTGCGTGTCCATTACATGTACAGCACAAGCAATACAAGGATCAAAACTATGAACAGTTCGTAACACTTCCAAAGGCTCATCAATATTTGAAAGTTTTACACCTATAAGACTCTTCTCATAAGCACCAAGTCTTCCAGCATAATCCCTAGGCGCGGCATTCCAAGTAGAAGGAACGACAGCTTGATAGTTAGTAACCTTTCCGTTTTCAATTTTAACCCAATGTCCAAGTGCTCCACGAGGAGCCTCCTCCGCACCAAACCCTTGAGCACTTTGACTTGCTGTATCAAAGTCAAATTTGCTCCAGCTTGTTACATCTCCTACTGCTATGTTACTGCTAAGTTCATCAACCCATGAGCTAATAACATCGCTAATAAGTTTACTCTCCAATGCTCTTGCTATTGTTCTTCCTGTTGTTGAGTAGAGACTTTGTAGTGTTTTTCCTGATTT
>NZ_JALSKT010000038.1 GCF_026988655.1 Sulfurimonas sp.
ACATATTTTGGAAGGTTTTTAGGTACTTTTGCCATAGGAATTTTTATCTTCTCATGTACAAAGTCTTGTTTGTGACAAAAAGCAAAAAAAGCATTGATAGAAGAGAGTTTACGGTTAAGTGTACGTTTATTTTCAAAACTGGCTAAAAATGCCAATACATCAGTAGTGTCCAACTTCGTAAGTACTTTTTGTGTAGCGTCTTCAAGTTGTGTAAGGTCAGAAATATAAGAAGAGATAGTCAGAGTATCCAGTGCCTTGGTCACATTGAGATACTCTTCAAAAGCAACTAATAAATTAGAAATATCAACTCCTTTAAATCGACTAGTCGATTGAGCCGACTGCTGAAGTCAACTCAGTGTTAACGTAGTGAATTGAACTTTGTTCAGTTTGCGTCTTACAATAGCAGGTTACTCTTACTCATAACCTAATTTAGAAAGGTCAATCACTTTTCCATCTTTATAAAGTTTTTTACCCGTGATAAATGCTGGCTCATCTACCGCACCCACATCATAAATTTTAGATTTTGTTAAATCACTGTTTAAAACGATGAGAGAGCCTTGCTGATCAAGTCCATATACCTTATTAGAAAATGCTGTAGCTACAGCATAATGTGCAAATTTAAATTTAGCAGTTCCAACTTCATTTAAATTTTTATCTAATACAATGATTTTTCCTTCTTTTGTGAAAAGATAAATTTTTCCATTATCTATTGTTACTTCTGAGATATTTGCTTGATATTCCGATTTGCCTTCATTTCCCAGTGTGATAATCCTATTGGGTGTTGCAGCAATCATCATGTTACCAACTCTTGCAAGATAAATAACATTATCAAAAGCTGTTTCACTACTAATATACACTACTTTTGCATTTTCTGAATCCATAATATTAACAATAATAAGTTTTCCATCAAGCATCGGCATAATAGCTAAATTATCAATAAACATTGGACTTGCAGCTCTTGTATCAACCGCAAATATACGTTCTGAACGACTTTCTATAAGTTTTCGGTTATCTGACATTCTATATATACCAAAAGTATTAGTATTTAAAATATAAGCAATAATACCATCTCTCATTGTTGCAGAAACAACTGGTGTATGTAAAGCAATTGCTATAGCTGTATTGCCACTTTTTTTATCAATAACTTTTAAAATACCTTCAGTATTTGAAGCGAGCACATATTGCTTATTTTCATTTAAAAATCGATATCCCTCTCCAAGTTTTATATCATTAATTCCATTTGTCCCAATATATGTTCCATCATCTAATGTAGCACCATTTCGAGAAAGATCTACAATAGTAGCACCATAGGGTTGGGAAATTAAAGATGCTGAAAATGTAGTTTCTGGTTCAAAATATTTCTTGGAACTACATCCAGAAAAGAGAAGTACCAAAGTGGTAAATGCTATAAATGATAACTGTTTCATTAGTTTGCCTTAATAAGTGAGTGTTTCAAAAATCCTGTAATGACTGCAAGAGGTGAACGCTCATCGATAAGCTCCAACTTTGCCTTAGCTGTTTTCACATCACCTGCACCTATAGCCACATATGCTTCTTCAAAAAGCGCCATCTCTTTGTAAAGTACAGAGTCTACTGGTTTTTTCTCAATTACTCCTGCAGTATATGCACTTGCGTCAGCTATCACAGCATTTTTACTTGCAGCAAGTGCCTTTAATGCTTTTGCATCTTGTTTTTTGGCTGCTTGTACATAGTTAAAAAGTTCTGCTAATGCTGGGTTATTTTCTTTCAATGTTTGCAAGGCTGCAGCATCATCATTTTTTTTCTGTAAGGTTAAAAATGCTTCATTTGCTTTTGCCAGTTGTGCTTCATGCATGGTTGCTTGTATCGCTTTCCCACCAAAAAAGACAACAAGCGCTACAACAACAGCCCAAAGTTTAAACTTATGTTTTTTATAGAGTGTCTCTAACTTAAACGCACTCTCTAGTACTTTTTCATCACTACTTAACTCTTTTTTCACATCTGCAATATTCACAGCATTCTCCTAGACATTTTAATTGAGTATATTATACCCTTTGGAGTTAAAAGTTCTCTACAACTCCACAACCGTAATACCCAAGTTTCCTGGCATTCTATAAAACTTTCCAATTTTAGGATGTTTTTTAAGATATTCACTCACAAGTTTAGACAA
>NZ_JALSKT010000039.1 GCF_026988655.1 Sulfurimonas sp.
CTACTGGAGTTGACTCCCAGATACCGTGTTTAGTACAGTAACCATGTGCTACAAGGTTAAGTTTTTTACCTGTAGGACGAATGTTGAAAGTTACTTCAGCATGAGATTTTTCATTACCTAAAGTTCCTGGTACAAAAGTAGCCATCGCTAATTTAGTTTCACCATTGAAAAGTGTGATTGATTCGATGTAGTGATCGAAATCATCTGGATGAGTATACTCGTTACCCATTTTAACATTTACTGCTAGCATTTCGCCTTTTTTTGCTACACCAGCTACTGTGATAAATGGTGAGTGACGATCAATAAGATCCTTTTTTGCTTCTCTTTCTACTGTGTCAATATCAACATATTTGTTAATTTTTGGCATATTAATTCCTTGTGTTTTGATTTATTTATAGTATTGTAGTATAAAAACTTTTAGGAACATCATAAACAAGAGTATATCTCTCTTATTTAAGATAGTTTTAAAAATTATTTACTAAAACTAGCGTCTTGAATGATTAATGGATAAAAATAACCATACCCAAAGTCTTTATCTTTTACAACTGTCCCTATAGCATAAACAATATCACCAACTTTTGGTGCAGCTTTTGAACTTGTAAAAACTAAATCATCCATATTTGAAAATCTACTGCCATCTTGAATATGAATCCAGTTAAGTTTCATGATGTTTAAAGAAACTTTTGTGACTTTTCCTTTTACCGTAACATTTTTACCGACTAAAGCATCACGATTTTTGAAAAGTTCAGCTATGGTCATGGTGTTTTTTTCTTTGTATTTTGAAGTCATGATGTTTGGTTTGATATTTTGCATCTTTTGGGCTTGTGTCTGAGTCTCTACATCACCGGCAAAAAGTATCTTCGCGAAATCACGATTGAGTGTTTTAGAATGAAAGTTTTGCATCCATCCTTGCTCATTGTATTTGATACTATCGCCGACTTTGACATCTCTTTGTGTCATGGCAATCCAGTAAATATCATTACCATCTTTTACTTTCATATATGTATAACCACCGCTGTTGAGTGTTTCTTCTACTGTTGCTTGGTGTATGGTTGAAGCATAAAGGCTCAGTCCTAAGATAAGTGAGAGTGCTATTTTTTTCATTGTCATCCTTTTTGTACAGTATTTTAACAAGTTTTTAACCAATAAATAGATAAAATCGCGACAATTAATAGATAAAGAGTAAAAATATGTTGAAACCATTACTAATCGAAATCGGTGTTGAAGAGCTTCCTGCGGTTCCTTTGTTAAAAGAGATGAAGAATATTGAAAAAAAATATGCAGATATTTTAGAGAAACATTCTCTTTTAAGTGAATTTGAATTTTACTATACGCCTCGCCGTCTCGTAATGTGGCATAGAGAGTTTCAAACGCAGCAAGACGACAGTGTAGAAGAGTTTTTTGGTGCACCGATGGCAGTTGCCTATAAAGATGGAGAACCTACAAAAGCAGCAGAGGGCTTCGCACGTAAATGTGGTGTAACTTTAGCTGAGCTTTCTACGACAAAGAAGGGTGGTAAAGAAGTTCTTTATTATAAAAAAGATGTTAAAGGTAAAGCTTCACAAGATTTACTTCCTGAAATTATCACTGCATGGATTAAATCTCTAAACTTTGGCAAGTCTATGCGCTGGGGTGCTTTACATGAAAGTTTTATTCGTCCTATAAGATGGGTCAATGTTCTTTTGGATGATGCGCTTGTGCCTATGAATATGTATGGAGTGGATTCTGCAAAAACGACACGAGTCCACCGTATAGCAAACTTCAACTCAGTAGAAATTACGGGTGCAAAAGATTACTTTGAGACTTTAAAAAATGGTGGTGTAACACTTTTTCTAAAACAAAGAGAAGAGAAAATCCTTGCTGATATGAAAAATATCGAAAAAGATAATGGTGTAGATGTCGAGATAGATGATGAACTTTTTGCAGAAGTTGTAGCAATCACCGAAAATCCAACAGCACTCCTTGGTTCTTTTGATGAAGAATTTTTAAGACTTCCTCCTGAAGTTATCATCACTTCTATGAAAGAACATCAAAGATATTTTCCAGTCTTTAAAGATGGAAAACTTATTAATAAGTTTGTTGTAGTATCCAATGCTTTAACGGATGACTTTAGTGAAGTAATATCGGGCAATGAGCGTGTACTTCGTCCTCGTTTAGCTGATGGTCTATTTTTCTATGATAATGATTTAAAAAATGGCTTAACTACAAAAGGACTTGAAAAAGTTGCATTTTTTAAAGGTCTTGGTAGTGTTGCTGACAAGATAAAACGTGAGGGTAAAATTGCCAATGCTCTTTTTGCCCTTTACAAGCCAGATGCAAAAGAAGAAGATTTAAACCGAGCTATAGAACTTGCCAAAGCTGACCTCATGAGTGAAATGGTTTATGAGTTTACAGAACTTCAAGGACTGATGGGTTACTACTATGCAAAAGAAGCAGGAGAGAGTGATGCTGTAGCACTTGCCATAAAAGAGCAGTATCTTCCGGATGGAGAAGAGAGTGAGTTGCCTTCTACAGCGTTGAGTGCTATCGTTGCTATGAGTATCAAGCTAGATACACTTCTTGGACTTTTCTCTGTCAATGAAATTCCAACTGGATCTCGTGACCCTTTTGCTCTTCGTCGTGCTGTTAATGGCATCATTCGTATTGTAAATGAATACGGTTTTGAATTTGACATAGTTACTTCTCTTAAAGAGCTTGCGACGAACTATGATACGATAGATTTGCAAAAGCTTGAAAACTTCATCATTGAGCGTATCAAAAGATACTATAAAGTAAATCCTTCTATCATTGAAGCAGTGTTAGGATCTGGTGAGAGAGAACTCCTCGCTCTTGGTTGTAAGATAGAAGCACTGAACACTTTAGTAAGTTCTGAAGGTTTTGATGAAGTCTCTTCTACTTTTAAACGTGTGGCAAACATCACAAAAGAGATAAACTTAGATGCTGACTTATCTGTAGATGAAAGCTTACTTGAAGATGAAGCAGAAAAAACTCTCTTTGCAAAATACAAAGAAGTGACAGCAAAAAATTATGATACTTATGAAGAAGAACTTGATGCGCTTCTTGGTTTAAAACCTGAACTTGATACATTTTTTGAAAATGTTATGGTAAACGCAGAAGATGAAAAAGTTAAAAACAACAGAAAAGCACTTGTAGCTTCTATCTATAAAAGTATTCTTAAAATTGCAGACATTAAAGAAGTAAGCATATAAAATGTATGATATAGCCATTATTGGAGCCGGTATCAACGGCTGTAGTGTGGCGTATGAGTTTACTCAAGAGGGTAAAAGTGTTATTCTCTTTGACAAAGAAGCTATAGCAAGCGGTGGAAGTGGCGCAGCCGGTGCTTTTATCTCGCCTCGTTTTACGAAGTCTGGTGACACAAAACAAATCATAAACACTGCGTTTAGCTATGCTTACAAATACTACGATAGCAACTTTCCCAACTATTTTACGAAAGCACAACTCCTTCATATTGCAAAAGATGAACAAGAAGATGAAGCCCTGCGACATTTTAAAAAAGATAGTGACTTTCAACTAGAAAATATTTCTGATGAAGTTTTAGACAACTTAAATGAAGAAGCAAAAAAAAGAGAAAAGATATCTTTACATGCAGGCGTTGTTGATGCTCAAGGCGTTTGTGTCGCAATGGCAAAGGATGCAAAGTTTGTAGCAGAAAATGTGGAAACACTCGTTTTTGAAGATGATTATTGGCTAATCAATGAAACATATAGTGCAAAAAATGTCATTTTAGCTACGGGTGCTTATGAGGCGCTTATCAAAGAGCCATACATTCCCATCCGTGGTATATGGGGGCATCGCATTGATGTCAAAACGACAACACAAAATCCTTACTCAATCCATCAGTTTGTCTCTATATCTTCAACAAAAGAGAACAAGCTTGCTATCGGTGCGACACATAATGTGCATTATCATCCTCAAATAAATAAAGAACCTTATGATAAAGAAGAGGGCAGGCGTGAACTCCTTGAAAAAGCTTCAAAAACTTTAAACTTAGAAGATGTAGAAATAGTAAAAGATTATATGGGATTACGCTCAGGTTCGTCTGACTATATGCCTTTAGTTGGTTCTTTAGTTCTCTCATGCGAAACCATGCAAACGCTCACACGAAGAATGTTAGAGCAGAAAAAACCAGACTTTACTGCGTTTACATACTATCCGAATCTGTATATGATAAATGGAAGTGGCGGCTATGGTTTTGTACTAGCCCCATATCTAGCAAATATCTTAAAAAACCACATTCTAAACGCAGTACCGATAGATAAAAAAATCATCCCAGCAAGGTTTTTTGCACGGTGGGCTAGAAGACAATAGGTAAATCTTCACTTCTACCCAATTAAATAGTTGAAGTTCAAGATACTTAATTAATTGAACCCTCTGAACAAGCCAACTGATTCTTTTTTCTCCTTGATATTCTAGCATTTTAAAAATTCACTTTTAATTTTGAAGTGAGTTTTTAAAAGATATGCCTACATTTTTACTAATATTTACAGTATTGGTCTCTATTTTTACTGTTTTATATCAGTTTCTTGCTCTCATCAGTGCAGGTGTTCTTCGTAAGTTATAACAAGCAGCCAACATAAAGAAGTGTTGTTGATTTTTCTCTATTCCTAGATACCGTGTTTCTTTACAACCCATATGGTGTTTTATAAATGCAAATGGTAGTTCCACTAAACATCTTATTTTTGAGAATCTTGTATTATTTCTTGATTGTTTGGCTCTTAGTCTTGATTGACCTCTTACTCTTCGCTCAACTATACCAGCGAATACACCTTTTGCTCTTAGGCTTATCTTCCTTGCTTTTTGCATATAGCCACTATCTGCAAAGATAGCCTTGTCTTCTTTCTCTGTAAGTGCATCGAACTGAGTACTGTCATGTGTTGATGCTGTTGTTGCTATCACTTTTTTGATAATACCGTTTGTATCAGTTGCTATATGCATTTTTAGTCCATGGTGTTTATGTCCTCTTTTTGAAGTGTAAGTCGCATCTTTATCATGGGCTTCATTTGATATGACTTTCCCTGTAGCATCTTTTTTTCTTTTTGGTTCGCTTGAGTGGATGAGTGTAGCATCTATGAGGGTTCCCTCGTTAAGTATAAGTCTCTTAGATTCCATCATCTTTTTAACTTCGTCAAATATATCGCCAAGTAGTTCTTCTTTGATAAGTTTATTTCTGAATTTACAAATTGTAGTCTCATCAGGAATTGTATCTTCATCTCTGATATCAAGAAACTTTCTAAAGCTTATACGGTCATGTATAAGTTCTTCTGTCATTGGGTCTGACAATCCATACCAGTTTTGCAAAAAGAGTGAACCTGTAAGTATCTTTGATGGGATAGATGGTCTTCCTGTCTTGCCTTTGTTTGGCTTATATACATTCTTTTCAATAAGTATCTTCTCTATTGCTTCAAATGGAATTATCTCTTTCATCTCATTTAGAAACTTCATACTCTTCTTCCCACCGTGGTATTTCATCGCATGGTCAAAAAAACTTAGTTGCACATTTCTCCCTCTAACTTGGCTTCTTAGTATATTTATTTTAGCAAATTGTTGGTTTAAAAGAGGTTAAGTGGATTTGCTTAATTGTTCAGAGGGTTCAATTATACTTTTTGTAATACAATTGTAGATAAGTAACTCTCCATAAATAATCCCAAATTCAGCAAAGAGCAAATAGTTTGTATAAAAGATAAGAGTTCAGACTTCCTCAGCTACTTTATTTGGTAGCTTTTTGGAGGGAGTTGTTTAAAGATCTCTTTCATAGCATTTGCGCGGATTTCTCTTCCTTTTCCTGTTGCAAATGGTGAGAGGAAGTAGGCTCTTTGTATACACTCATCAGGATCATAGTTTCTGTCATACATAAAGACAAGGTTTTTATCAAGCTTGTTTATGTGCTGTGAGAGTGCTTGTGCATACGCAATGATGGCTTTATGATGTCTGTCATATTTATTTGTCATGCCTAAAAAGACAAACTTGCCACTGAGTCTGATATTTGGTATATCTATATAATTTAGATGTCTATCATAACGTGTAAACTGTGTAGAAGTTATCTTGTCTAAGTCAGCATCAAACTCTTCTATGATAGGCGTTGGCTCAATATTTTCTCTATTGTAGTTAAAAAGGTAACGTATCTCAACGAGTTTTCCTTTATAGTGCTCTTTAAAAGCTGCGTTTAGAACGTAATCTTTTGGTGTTTCATTGAGTGCAACAAACTCATCATATTTATCAAATCCATCTTCTTGTAAAAAGCGACTCATTTTAAACCCAACAGGACTTACCTCCGGGTTGTAAAGAAACACTGTTCCGGCTACACTTTTACGCTTTTTTTTGAGCATATTATTCAAATCATCTACTGTGATTCTTTCATCCTCGTTCTCGTTAATGTACATATACTCTTCAACTAAGTAGTCCATGTCAAAGTTTGTCGAAAATTTACCAAATACTTGCATTTATTATCCTCTCTTAATTATGGAATTATATCTGTTTTTTTTCTATGTTACAATTGCATTTAAAGAAGGATAGTTTTATGGCATATAATCTCGAAGATAAGTTAGTCGTAGCCGTTAGTTCTCGAGCACTTTTTAAGCTCGAAGATGAAAATCGTGTTTTTGAAGAAAAAGGACTTGCTGCATATTATAAATACCAACTAGAAAAAGAAAATGAGCCTTTAGAAAAAGGGACAGGGTATAGACTTATAGATAATTTACTCAAGATTAATAATTATTTTGCCGCAGATGAGAAGCAGGTCGAGGTGATTATTTTATCCAAGAACAATGCTGGAACGAGTTTACGCATCACGCATGCTATAGATAAGTATAAACTTGACATTCAAAGAAGTGGCTGGACGAGTGGTAGAGATACTTCTAGCTATCTCAAAGCTTTTAAAGTGGATCTATTTTTAAGTGCTGATGATAATGATGTGATGAATGCCATAGCAAATGGTGTTGCTGCTGCAAAGATTTTGCCCTCAGAGCATGATATACACGCTTCGCTTGGTGATCAGGTGCGGATTGCATTTGATGGTGATGCTGTACTCTTTTCCCAAGAATCAGAGCTGATTTATAAGCAAAAAGGTCTTGATGCCTTTATCGCTCATGAAAAAGAGAATAAAGACAGTCCAATGAAGCAAGGACCATTTGCCAAACTTTTACTCACAATAGCTAAGATTCAAAAGAAGTTTAAGGATGAGAGTTCTCCTATACGAACAGCACTTGTGACAGCGCGCAGTGCACCGACACATGAGCGAGTGATTAAAACTTTAAATGTATGGGATGTTCGGATTGATGAAGCTTTTTTTCTTGGTGGTAGTGAAAAGTATGAGGTACTAGAAGCTTTTGGTGCTGATATATTTTTTGATGACCAAGATGTCCATTTAGATCTCTCGTCTGGGGTTGTTCCTTCTGCAAAAGTGATCCATAAAAATATGCTAGCATTAGAAAAATGATATATATACTTTTTTTACTCTTTACTTTCTTGATTTTTATATTTGCTTTTTATCAATGGCAGCATTTTATGATATTTTCTCCTACTTACATCAAAGATCGAAAAATATGTAAATCTTGTGAATATTTGGAGATTCAAACTGATGATGGTGTTAAACTTGAATGTGTTGCTTATGAACCGCTAAACGCAGTGCAAACCTTACTTGTCTTTGTTGGACGCTCTCATGACGGGGTAGCCCTGATAGATAAGCTTTCTCAGACATATCCTACAGTAAGAGTGATAACATTTAATTATCGAGGATATGGAAGAAGTCAAGGCAGTGCAAATGAGAAAAATCTTTTAAAAGATGGACTCAAAATCGCTGATATGGTACAAAAACATTATGGTGACTTTTATCTATTGGGATTTTCTCTTGGCTCAAATATCGCTGCCTTTGTCGCTACAAAACGAAAGGTAAAAGCACTCTTTTTAGTAGGTGCTTTTGACTCTATCTATGAGATGGTAAAAGTGAAATTTTCATACTTGAAATATGTCTCAAAATTTTTGAAATATAAATTTCCTACAGCAGAGTATGTCGCTTCAGTCAAAGCAGATACCTATCTCTTTGTAAGCAAAAATGATAAAACTGTTTATATTGAAAACTCTAGAAATTTAAAAGGGCATATTGAAAATTTGACCTTTTATGAAGAACATGATGATTTAAGTCACAAAGAACTACTTTGGGATGAGCAAGTAACACAAAAAATAAATAAGGTAATAAACAATGGATAAACTCTACAAAGCAATGTTTTATGGATGTTTGCTAAGCATCGAGTATTTGGCAACAACAACGCAGCAGATAAAAGTGATAGAGCATAGTTGGGATAAGGCAAATCATTTCATCGCTTTTATGACACTCTATATTTTACTGAGTTTTGCGTATAAACATTTATCTAGAAAGATGAAAGTGTTGATTCTTTTAGCTTTTGGCGTTCAGGTTGAGATTGTTCAGTCATTTATTCCTGGGAGAGATTTTTCTGGGTTTGATGTAGTGGCTGATAGTGTGGGGTTAACTATAGGACTTATTGTTTTTTATCTTTATAGAAGATATAAAATCTACAAAAGAAGCTCTATAAAAGCTTCTTCATAAGTTCGATATGATAACTCTCTTGGTAGTTTATAAAGTCGAAAAATTTTGAGAGTCCTTCATCTTTTATCGCATCACTTAACTCTTTACACATAACTTTTGCTGCTTCTTCTTCAGCGATGCCATCGACTACAAAAGTGTTTAAATCATTTACAATATATGTTCTCTCGTGCAATTCTCTTGGAAGTGCTAAGATACCAAGTTTTGCCATCATATTGCCAAAAGATTTCAAGTGAAAGTGAGATTCGTCTATAAGATCTTGAAAAACGTTAAAATGCAAAGCATCCTTTGTTCTTGCTTGCATATATGCATAGATTAAAATGAGTTCATATTCTTTATACGACTCTTCAAACAAAAAGAGCGTCATAGCATCTATCTGGTCTTGTGAAAGGTTTTTATCTTCCCACTCTCTTTTCATGTTAAACGCAGTAACTTCTTTGTTATTTTCCTCTTTTTTGAGAATTTGTGAGAGATATTCAAGTAGATAGGCATCATCTGTTTTGATACGTTCTCCCAAAATATTTTTTGGATAAAATGCTTGTGTAGCTTTTACATCTTCTTGAAGAGCTTCTAGGACTTCAAATACACTGCTGCGTTTCATGAGTAGCATATCTCTGTCATAATTGTAATCTTCGCCATTTTCTAAAGCTTCTTCACCAAGCCATTTCATATGACGAAAAGCGATTTGTGAAAAGTCATATAAACGAGATTTGATAGCTTCATCTTTAATTGCGAAAGAGGCAAAAAGGATAGAGAGCCAAAGCTCATGTTTTTTTTGATATGTTTTATTTTTCATCTGTTTGCTCCATGCCAGTTGCTTCACAACTATCTTTCATTTTAAGAACATGTAACTCTTCATCTTCACCATTTTGTTTATGTTCGATATTTTTAAGTGAAGCAATAAACGCAGTAAAAACAATATCAGCACAGATTTGTTGTTGCGCTGAGAGTTTGCCTAGTTTTTCATGCATCTTTTGTACTGCACCATTAGCATATTCTATATCATTGCCGATAATCATATCAGTAAACATAGAACCGATCACAACAGTATCTTGACAGCCATTTGTTGCAAATCTTACATCTTTGATGATGTCAGAATCAAGTTTTGTATAAAAAATCACATACTCTTTTGTTTTCTCATCAAGTGCCACACCAACACCATCAGCATCTTCTAATTTTCCATAGTTTTTTGGGCTCATTAAGTGTTCTAAAGTCTCAGGGTTCATGCCCTCAGGCATCTTTACATCTTCAAACATTTGTTTCTCTTTTTTAGTTTTTCTAAGTGTAACGAAAAAAGAATAAATTTAATATTTTATTTTAGCAAGATAGAGACCA
Organism: Sulfurimonas sp.; assembly: GCF_026988655.1. GTDB lineage: Bacteria > Campylobacterota > Campylobacteria > Campylobacterales > Sulfurimonadaceae > Sulfurimonas. Next base: position 9,920 of record NZ_JALSKT010000039.1, read on the forward strand.
TTTGGAGGAGCAGGTTTGATTTTGTGTGTTTGAACGCAAGTGAGTTGTTCTTGAATTTGTTGTGAATCAAGTTGCAAAAGTGCGCCAACCATAAGGCGTATCTGACTTCTTAAAAACCCATTTGCTTCAAAATTTAAGACAATAGTATTATGGTGTTGATAAGCAAAAGCTTTGTAGATTATACGTGTTGTGGATGTGACATCACTACCGGTTTTCATAAACTGTATAAAGTCATGTTCGCCCTCAAAGAGTTGTATCTTTTTTTGTATATTTTTTAAATCAACATTTTCAATAAAGGTCACAAAGTCATATTCAAAAGGATTAGGTTTTTTTGTTTTTATGAGGTATCTGTAGACTCTTCTTTTTGCACTGTATCGTGCATGAAAGTTCTCATCTACTGCGTTTAGCCTCTGAACACTTACTGCGTTTGGTAGCATCTCATTCATAACATGTTTTAGTTTGTCTAAGTCCCTCCAAAATTCTGGTAGTTCAACATGACACACTTGAGCTGTTGCATGAACACCTTTGTCTGTTCGCCCACTTGCAACTACACGCTTGTGAATACCGAGTTGTTTTAAGACTGCTTCCACATTTCCAAGGACAGTATCTTTTGTCTCTTTTTGTGTTTGAGAACCTAGAAAATGTGTGCCGTTATAGGCTAGAGTAAAAGCTATCTTCATTAGAATTTATTGACGATAGTTTTTCTATATATAAAGTAAGTACCCAAAAGCACACTCAAAACAACCAGCGGTATGGTGTAAAATACTAAAGCTTTTACTAGCCCTAGTGCTAGACCATAATATATAGCGATAGAGAGGAAAAGATATAAATATACTTGTGATTTTTGATGTCTTACATGAACGATACCCATAGAAGCAACAAAAAAGAGCGATATGATAGGAAAAACACTGAGCAGGAAATTTGTCACAAAGATGCGTTCTTTTTTCTTGCGTTTATGCTCAGACATCCAGTACTCAAGTGGCTTTTTGTATGTTTTTAAGCGAGTTTTCATCGTATCGTTTATCATCATTGTTTTAAAATCAATTTGAGCAAGTTTATCTTTTGAATACCGATAGCCCTCACCATCTGTGAGTTTGAGTCTAAGTATTCCAGAATCATTAATTATCTGTGCTTTTTGTGCAGAGATCAATACCTCTTCTTTTCCTTTTTTGTTAAATAAAAATACTTTAAAGTAGGTGCCATCATCTTTTTTTCCACCTAGGTAAAGTAGCCAGTCTCCAAAACTATTTCCAAATTCACTTGCAGCAAGGTTGAACTTTGCTTCACTTTTTTTATAAGAAATAAAGTTACTTGAGAGCACTTGTGTATGCGGAAAGATGATAAAAAAATCAAATAGTAAAACTATGGTGAGTAAAAGGGCTGGCCTGAAAAATGTTTTGACAATAAAGGCAGGTTTAATCCCAAGTGAAAATATGACAACTATCTCATTATCGTTTGAGAGTCGCGCAAGCGAAAGTGTGGACGCTATAAAAAATGTCACAGGCAGGGTGTAAAAAAGTATCTCAGGAAGGACAAATAAATAAAGTTTGGTCATCTCGAAAATATTTAACTGAATAATCGCTGTATAGGTTGCAAGCTTTATCAAGAAGATGACAGAAGCTATGGCAAACAGTGGTAGAAATATGGAAAGAAACAAGGAAGAGAAGTTTCTAAGTATATAGTTTCTCAGTATATCCATTAATAGTTCGCCTCAATATAAGACATGATAGGTGAGTCAAACATATAAACGATGAAAGTCGCCATCGCTAAAAAAGGCACAAAAGGAACGCGTTGTTCTTCTTTTGATTTTTTCATGACAAAAAGCATCACAGGCATGGCAAGAAGTGCTGAGAGAAAGATAGCAACAAGACCAAGCTTTACTCCGAGTAAAGCACCCATGGTTGCAGCAACCATGATATCTCCCTCTCCCATTGCTTCGATGAAAGGTGTTCTATCGAAGTTTTTGTTCCATGAAGTTTTTGTTTTATTTCCTGCACGGTTCACGGAGGAGGTTAAGTAATAGGAGAGCGCGAAACGCAGTAGAGTAAATCCACCGGTAAAAAGTAAGGCGTTTTCTAAGTTCATTACAGCGGCGTTAATATTCCAAGCGCCGATAATTGCAAAAAATATCGCTAAAAGATTTAATGAATCAGGCACCATTTTGTACTTTAAATCTATCACCGAAAGAGCTAGAAGCATTAAAAAACTCATAGCGATGAAAAATGCAGGTAAGGCAAGTCCAAACTTGTACGCAAGTGCTAAAAATATTAACGCAGAAGCAAATTCTATAAGAGGGTATTGCAGAGAAATTTTTTCTGAACAAAAAGCACATTTTCCACGTAAAAAGAGCCATGAAAAAAGAGGAATATTATGCCAAGGCTTGAGCTTATTCCCACAAGAAGTACAGTGCGATGCGCCAAAAACTATACTTTCATCTTTAGGAATACGTAAAATAACAACATTTAAAAATGAACCAAATAAGAGTCCGAAAATGAAAGCAACTGAGAATTCAATCATTTGAGACCACCAAATCGTCTCTCAACCTTTTTAAATTTAGAGATGATTTTTTCTAAATCTTTACTGCTAAAATCTGGCCATAATTTATCTATAAAAAAGAGTTCGGCATAGGCTGTTTGCCAAAGTAAGAAGTTTGAAAGACGTACATCTCCACCAGTTCGGATGAGAATATCCACATCCTCTTTACAGTCAAGTGCATTGTTGAGCATCTCTGCGGTGATGTCTTCTTTTGTTGTTTTGAGAGAGTTTACTGCACGGAGGATTTCATCTTGTGAACCATAATTGAGTGCAAGACTTTGCACAAGTCCATCACAATGAGCTGTTTTGTCCTCAACCATTTTGATGGTTTTTTGAAGCGATTTTGAGAAAGCTCTGATATCACCGATAGGTTCAAATTTTACATTGTTTTCTAAGTAAGAGGGCAGTTCATTTTTTAGGTATCGCTCTAGGAGTTTCATGAGAAATTCTACCTCTAAACGTGGTCTTTTCCAGTTTTCAGTAGAAAATGCATAAAGTGTAAGTCTTTTTATCTCATCATTGTTAGAGCAGTACGTTGTCAGTTCTTTAACAACCTTAGCACCTGCTTCATGCCCTTTGACCCTTTTTTTGCCTTGCATCTCTGCCCAGCGTCCGTTACCATCCATGATGATGGCTATATGTTTTACTGTATTTTTCATAAGCTACTCTTGTAACGCTTTTGCGTTGTTTATGATTTCAAAAGATATTGAGAGTTTGTCTGCTTTTGGTATCAAGATATCTTTTTCTTTTGTGATAAAATCTACTTCATTTGTTTGGCTTCCGAAACTTGAAGAGTCGCGAAGTACATTAAGACAGACTGCATCTAGCTCTTTTTGTTCAAGCATATTTACTGCGTTTAGCTTAGCATTTTCTCTATCCATTTCAGCTTTAAAGCCTAGGACTGTGATGCCTTCTTTGTCGATAGATTTTAAAATATCCACATTCTTTTTCAGTGAGAGTTCCCAGTTTTTGCCAAGTGCATCTTTTTTAAGTTTTCCTTCTTGTGGAAAAGCAGGGATGAAGTCACTTACAGCTGCAGCCATAAAAAGGTAAGGTTTTTTCTGAATAACATGAATGTGTTCATCTCTTATAAGCGTGGCTTTTGAGAGTTTTCCTTTTTTAGAGATTCGGATAGAATCAATGAGATACTCAAGCATCTCTTGGGAATCTTCTACTTCAATTTTATGCATATTTTTTGGTAATTCTGCATCAAAACTTGTTGCTATAAGATTGACATCGGCCCCTTTGAGATAGAGTGCTGTTGCAAGTGAAGATGCCATCTTTCCACTCGAAAAGTTTGAGATATAACGCACATCATCTATCTTTTCTCTTGTGCCTCCACCCGTCACTATCACGCGTCTATCCATCCAAAACTCATCTCTTAAAAGTTCTCGCGTTGTTTGGTAGAAAATATCTAAAGCTTCTGCCATTGCTCCATCACCGACGGTTTTACAAGCAAGTTCTTTTGTTTGCGTATCTAAAATAGTGTAGTTTGCAATACCGAGCATTTTAAGGTTTGCCTGTGTGATTGGGTTTTCAAGCATATTTGTATTTGCTGAGGGAGCTAAAATTTTCATACCACTAAATGCGAGGGCACACTGTAGCAAGATATTGTCAGCTATTGCGTTGGCAAGTTTTGCAAGTGTGTTTGCAGTCGCTGGTGCTATGACCATGACATCTGCCCATTCTGTGATTTTAATGTGATTATGATCATTTGCCCAAGACTCATTGCTATCATCGAGCACTTGGTTTGATGATAGTGTCTCAAATGTAAGATGAGCGATGAACTTTTTTGCTGAAGGACTCATAACAACACGAACCTCTGCCCCCGCTTTAACGAAATGTCTTACAAGTTCGAGAGATTTGTAAACAGCAATAGAGCCAGTCACTGCAAGAAGAATTTTTTTATTTTTTAATAAATCTGTAGGTATATTCATGGAAAATCTTTATATTATATTTTATAGTATTTTATCGAAAAATTCTTAGAAAAAGAAAACCTTCGCTTTTCTTCTTTAAGCTTGTTCGTTATATACTATGAAAAAAGGGGTCCGTTATGAATAAAAGTGTAACGATGAAAAGGTATTATGAGCGTTGTGATATTGACCTGATTAAAGGGCATTTAAAAGAGCTTCTTATAAGTACCTCTCCATAAATAACCCCAACTTCAGCAAAGAGCAAATA
>NZ_JALSKT010000040.1 GCF_026988655.1 Sulfurimonas sp.
CCCGTTCTCTCAAACGAGGACGAAATTATATACAATCAATGCTTAATATACGCTTATATTGTTTAGAAAATTTTTAAATAATTTTTTAAAATAATTCTAACCTATATATATGGCTTTTAAAATTTATAAGATTTTATAAAATCATATCTATTTAAAGCTTCAATTATTAAACTGTAAAAATAAAATAAATTTTACTTTTTAAGATTTTTTTTAATAACTTATGTTATAGTTATTAATGCTAAAGATTATAAATCTTTATTCAATGAAAGGATACATTATGAAAAAACTTATTTTAGGTTCTATTTTGACTGCTTCATTTCTATTTGCTTCTAGTACAATACAAAATAATGATAAAGGTTGTATAGAAAACCTAGAGAGTGAAGTTGTTAAAATTGTTAACTCTGATATGCCGCAAAATAAAAAACAAAAAGAGATTGAATCAATCAAAGTAACAATTCAAGAGGGTGTTGATGGAGCTTGTGAATCAAATTTTGAAGATGAAATTAGAAAAATTATTTATGGAAACCAAAAAAAGCTTACAAAAAAAGTTATTATTAAGCATGCTAAAAAAGCTCAGAAAAAAACTGAAGATGCTGATATTAATGCTCAAGATTGCATAGAGAATTTCGAAGCAGAAGTTCTTAAAATCATTAACTCAAATCCTAATAATAAAAATATAGAAGAAACTAAACAAATTATGCATGAAATTATGCATAAAAAAGTAGTTGAGAGTTGTGAATCAGAATTTGAAGCTGAAACAAAAAAAATAGTAAATGGTAAATAGTTTTACTCTTTATATCTAGGAGTTAATGCAGCAATAATGACTCCTATTTATTTTTTATTAATATTAATTTAATATAATGCCTAAACTTTTATAAATAAGGAGATAAAATGGGATTATATGATAGAAATTACATTAATAACCAAGCTCAAGAGCAAACTTTTGAGCAAACTAAATCAAAAAGTTCTCTAGGGCTTTTTATTAAGCAAACTTACCAACTTTTTGCAGCATCACTTTTTGCAGCATCTGCAGGTGCTTATGTTGGAATTGGTATGGCAGAAATCATATCAAGTTGGTTTTTTGGACTTGTAATCTTAGAGTTTGGACTACTTTTTGGACTCTATGCAGCAAAGAAAAAGGCAGGAATAAACCTAATACTTCTGTTTGGTTTTACTTTCATTAGTGGTCTAACACTAGCACCTCTTCTTACTAGTATACTAGGCATGGCAGGTGGAGCTAGTATTGTTGCAAATGCATTTATGCTAACAACTGTTGCATTTGGTGGTCTTTCAATGTTTGCTATGAATACAAAAAGAGACTTTAGCGTGATGGGCAAGATGCTTTTTATTACCCTTATCGTTGTTGTTGTTGCAAGCTTAATGAATATATTCTTTCAAAGCTCAATAATGCAACTTGTTATTGCAAGTATCAGTGCAATTTTATTTAGTGCATTTATTCTTTATGATACACAGAACATCATAAAAGGGCACTATGAGACACCAATTGAGGGAGCGATAGCTCTCTATCTTGATTTTTTAAATCTATTTGTTGCACTTCTTCAGATACTTGGTATTTTTGGAAGAGATGAGTAGAGATTAGAAGGAGGCTCTTTTGCCTCCTCAAACACTTCGCACACTAGATGCAAAACTAAATCACATCAGAGAAAACACAAGAGTTGTAGAAAATATATTGATTTTCCCACTTAAGAGAACAAAAAAGTAAAAAAAAGGACTCTTTGTAGTCAATGATTTTGTCTAATATAAAAAGCTCAAGAGAGCAGAAGAGTTCTTGAAGAGATTTTAAAGCTAACAGATGAAAAATACCGAGAAATTTAAATAGATTCGTTACAAGTTATAAACTTGAAAAAAGAGATCCTACTCTAAAGTAGAATCTCATGAAGTTAAAAACTACTATAATGTGTGCAACATCCAGTTGCCTATAGAGTTATCAAGATGGTACATTACCGCTATCGCTAGCGTAGTTATACATGAAGTCATATACATGAGATACATACTTCTTTTTTAGTGGTTTAGCTTTAGGACAAAACTTAGTTATTTCATCGTTAAACTTA
>NZ_JALSKT010000041.1 GCF_026988655.1 Sulfurimonas sp.
GGAAATGTTTTGAATTTGTTTATTTCAGAAATAGTACACATTTGTTTTTAAAACTTTTCATTTATATGTAAGCACTGTTTTTCTCACTTGTTACTGTCCATTAACTCTTTATATATAGAATAACTCTTACAAAAATATACCCTAATTACAAAAAATCTATAAGGGTATAAAAAAGGAAATAAATATGGGACTTTATGATCGTGATTACGCAAGAGCTAATACTTTTGCTAGCCAAACAAACAGTCGTAGTGAAGCACAAATAGTCTCTTTTGTTAAAGAGACATATAAGCTTTTTGCTGCATCAATGATGGCGGGTGCTGTAGGTGCTTATGTAGGTGTACCCTTAGCAGGAACAATACAAGCAATGTTTTGGCCTTTATTCTTTGTAGAGATCGGTCTTTTAATCGGTCTTCAATTTGTTAAAAATAAACCAGGCATTAATTTACTTGTAATGTTTGCTTTTGTATTTATGACTGGTCTAATGCTAGCACCTCTTTTATCTGTAACATTAGGTATGAGTGGTGGAGCTAGTATTATCGGGAATGCTTTTGCTATGACTTCAGTTGTTTTTGGAGCCATGAGTTTTTATGCTATCAAAACTACGAAAGATTTTACTGGATATGGAAAACCTTTAATGATTGCGCTTTTTGTAATCATTGGTTTTTCTATTCTTAATATTTTTCTTGGGAATCCAATGATTAATATTATTATTTCTGGAGTTGTTGTTATTTTGTTTAGTATATTAGTTATATTTGATACTCAAAACATCATGAATGGTGCTTATGAAACTCCAATTGATGGCGCGATTGCACTCTATTTAGACTTTTTAAATATTTTTACAGCATTACTTCAACTATTTGGAATATTTGGTAGTGAAGACTAATTCTTTATCACCCGAGCTCTATCGGGTGATAGATGCCAATCTTAACCGCCTCAAAGAGGGCATACGTGTTGTAGAAGATATCCTTCGTTATCGTGATAACAACAAAGCACTTGCAAAACAACTTAAATCACTTCGCCACAAAGCAAAAATCTCGGAAACTAAAGAACTTTTGACCTATCGTGATAGCATTAATGATGTACTCCGTAGTTCTACTAAAAGTGAACAAACGAGAACAGATATCGTAAGTATCTTATCTGCGAATTTTAAACGTTCACAGGAGTCCTCTCGAGTGCTTGAAGAGCTGTTTAAACTTGATAACATACAATACAGTGAAAACTTCAAAACGATACGCTATGAGCTTTATAACCTCGAAAAAGAAGTTATACTTAATTATGAAGAAATAAATGCAACTTCAAACTCTAAATAGTTGTGTGGATACTCTTTCATAACTCTTTTCATCTCTTTATAACTTAAAACATTTCGAGAACCGCTTACTCCACTGCGTTTAATGTAACGGAACATATCTCGTACACTGTCAAACTCCATCTTATAAGTCACTACCTCAAAATTTGCTTTAAAATACCTTCTTTGTAAAGCATCTAGCTGCTCTTTTGATATCAATAAAGCCTCCAAACCTGCAGTTTTATACAATGAAGAAAAAGTTTTTGAAGTGAAAATTGCCAAAGAGATGGGTGCATGAAGTTTTTTAATCTCACTAAAGACTCTCTCTATATCCTCTGCCCATTGCAAAGCTGATGATGAGAGTATATAATCATAGCTATACATCGAAAGATTTTCAAATAGAGTCATGTCATTAAAATTACCATAAATACACTCAATATTTTTAGACTTTGGATGAATCTCAAGCATACCAGGTGCGAAATCAACACCTATAAGTTTTTTATATTTCCAAGCAATCTTGTTTGCCAAAGCTCCATTGCCACAGCCTAAATCTAAAATATACTGAGGTTTTCCCTTCACCAATGAAAGGAGTTTGTTCGCTACTTTGTTTTGAATAAAATTATAAGAATCATAATGATTGGCATATTTAGAAAACTCAGAACTTACTTTCATTTTTTATTTGTCACTAAAGATAAAATAAAAATAGCAATGACACTCAGTACAATCGTAGCACCTGATGGCAAAGAGAAATAGTATGAAAGACTCATTCCAAAAATAACGCTAAAGAGTGCAAAAAAGAGAGAAATAAGCATTGTCCGTAAAAAACCTACCCGAAACTGCAATGCAGCTACTGTAGGGATTACCATAAGTGCTCCAATAAGAAGACTTCCAACTACTCGGATAGAAAGTGCAATAATAATAGCAACAACAGTGACAAGTAAAAAATTCAGAAACTTCACTTTAATACCGCTAGTTTTTGCTACTTCCTCATCGTATGCTATAAAATAAAGCTCTTTTGAAAAGATAAGTAAGAAGAATAAGGCAATACTTCCAAAACCGATAATCGTATAAACATCTTCATTACTTACAGAAAGAATAGAGCCAAACAAATAAGAAAAAAGTGAATTATTAAATGCACCGCCAAGAGAAACAATGATAACCGCTAAAGCGAGTGAACCTGATAACATGATAGAGAGTACAGCATCACTATAGATAGAAAAACTACTACGGAGATATTCGATAAGCCAAGCAGCACCAATAGCAATAATCACTGCTACCCATAAAGGATTGTATCCTGCAACTAAACCGACTGCTACTCCAACAAGAGCAGAGTGGGCTAAGGTTTCAGTCATTAAAGAATATCTTTTCAAAACTATAAATGTACCACTAATTGATGCGAGTATAGCTATGAAAAGCCCCGCTATAAAAGCTCTTTGCATAAAGTCATACTGTAACATTTCAATCATACTAATCCTTAATGCTCATGTTTATGATTATAAAGTGAATGTGCGTTAATGCCATATAGCTCACTCACTTCCTCACAGCTTAGTATCTGCTTTGGATCATTACAGATCGTTGCTTTTTGGTTAATAGTAAAAACTCTTCCTATATCATCTACTATGACACCAATATCATGTGTAATAAAAAGAATAGTGATATTTTCTTCTTTATTGAGTTTTGCCAAGAGTGTATAAAATCTTTGTTGTGAAAGCATATCTACGCCTGTATTTGGCTCATCTAAGATAAGTATCTTTGGAGAAGATGCCAAAGCTCTTGCAATCATAACACGTTGTCTTTGACCACCAGAGAGTGTACCTACCATTCGATTTTTCAAATCAAGAATATCCATCTTTACCATAGCGTCATGCACTTTTGCTCTATCTTCACTACTCGCACCAGCAAACAAACCTCTTTTTGCTATACGTCCCATTTTAACAATATCTTCCACTGTTGCAGGAAAATTTTCATCTACAAGGGTAGCACGCTGAGGAACATAGCCTATCTTGTGCCATTCTTTAAAATTTTTTAGTTTTTGTCCAAATATTTTAATTTCACCCGAGCTTGGTGTTTCAAGACCTAAAAGTAAACGAATAAGCGTTGTTTTTCCTCCACCATTTGGTCCAATAATAGCAATATACTCACCTTCATAAATCTCAAATGTTATATTTTCTAAGATTATTTGATCACGGATTTTAAAACTTAAATTTTTAACATCAAAGATTGGTAGTTTGAAACTCATTGACACTGCAATGCCTTACGTAGTTTTTTTAAATTTTCATACATAATGTCTTCATAACTCTTGCCTGCTTTTGCTTCATCTGCAGTAATGTTGCCTAATGGTTCAAACACATCAAAACTAATTCCAGCATCATGCGCAATACTTTTAATAAGTTTATCATTTACAAAATTTTCAAAAAAGATCGTATCTATACCGTGTTCTTTGATACCATTAAAAACACGATTGATGTCTTGTGCACTCGGCTGGGCTTCTGGAGAGAGTCCAGTAAGTGACTCTACATGAAATCCATACTTATCCGCAATGTAACCTAAGGCATTATGACTTACAACAACAGTATCATTTTTACACCCACTTAGCTGCGTTTGATAGGCTAAGTTTAGCTTATCAAGCTTTTTGATATAGGCATCCCTATTATTCATATAGAGTGCTCTGTTTTGCGGTAATAGCGCTATAAGCTTCTCTGTAATAACTGTAGAGATTATTTTCATATTATTAAAATCAAGCCAATAGTGTGGGTCTATCCCATTATGATGGTGCTGGTGATGTTCATGCTTATCTGCGTGCTCTGAGTGATGCTCTTCTTCATCCTCAGAGTGTTGTTCAAGCTTCCTTAGGTGTACATATTTGCTTAAATCAACAGCCTTCCCTTTAAAATCAAAATTTTGAACCCAAGGCTCAAGCCCTGCTCCGCTGTAAAAGACTAAGGCACTTTTTTCAATATTAACCATAAGTTTTGGAGTTGGCTCAAAACTATGTGGGTCAACACCAAAAGGTAAGATATTGACAACTTTACAAGTCTCACCAGCGATGTATTTTGTTGCATCATAAAGTGCAAAAGTAGTCGCACCAATTATGGGTTTTGTACTAGTTTGTGACTGCTGTTTAGTCGAAATAAATGCAAACAAAATAAGCAACGTGATGAATAAAACAGTTAATATAATCTTTAAATTTTTCATAGTGTAATTATACCCTCTTTTTATTAGTTTGATAATATAAGATTTTTTAGATATAATTCGCCACATTTATTTTAGGAACTTATATATGACTACAAGTCTTTTACTCATTATCCAAATTGTATTAGTTATTATTTTAGTAATAGCAGTACTTTTACAAAAAAGCTCAAGTATCGGTCTTGGTGCTTACAGTGGTTCCAACGAGTCTGTTTTTGGCGCCAAGGGACCAAATAGTTTTCTCGCTAAAGCTACATTTACTATTGGCTTTTTATTTGTTATTAACACAATAACATTAGGCTATATGTATTCACAATCAGCGCAAGCTTCTGTAGTAGACAACATAACTGAAGATACAAACATTGTAGCTCCAGCTGCTACAATACCTCCTATTAGCGAAACAAATACTACAAAATAGTTGCATTATTGCAACTATCCTCTCGCTAAACTTTCTCTTTTTACTCACTCTTAAAATATTTCTTGCTACAATAGCGAAACTTATTTTCATACTATTCAAGGAAATTCAATGCTTAACGAAATATTTAACGAATGTGAAACAAAGATGCAAGGTAGCATCGAACACATGCAAAGAGACTTTAAAACACTTAGAACAGGTAAGGTTGGTACTTCGGTATTAGATAATATAAAGATTGATTATTATGGAACACCTACATCCTTAGACCAAGTTGGCTCTGTAATAGCAACAGATGCTACAACTATAGTCATCAACCCTTGGGAAAAAAATCTCTTAAACGACATTGAAAGTGCTATAAGTGCGGCTAATATTGGTGTAAATCCTAACAATGACGGCGAACAAATCAAACTTTTCTTTCCTCCTATGACAGTTGAACAACGTCAAGAATCTGCTAAAAAAATGAAAGGAATGGGTGAAAATGCAAAAGTTTCTATTAGAAATGATAGACGTGATGCAAATGACAAAATCAAAAAACTTGAAAAAGATAAAGAAATCACACAAGATGAATCTAAATCTGCACAAGACAATATACAAAAAATCACAGACAAATACATAACAAAAGTTGACAGCATCTTAAAAGATAAAGAAGCTGAAATCTTAAAAGTTTAATCATATGGATGTTAAAAAAATATATATGGATGCAGATGCTCTTTTAGAGGGTCATTTTAAACTTAGTTCTGGAAATCATTCCCAGTTTTATCTTCAATCTGCAAAAGTTTTAGAAGACCCTAAAACTGCAAAACTTTTAGCTGATGCACTTGCATCTGAGATTAAAAAAAGTGGACTAAAAATAGACACTGTTTGTGCTCCAGCTCTTGGTGGTCTAATCGCTGGATTTGCTCTTGCTACTGCACTTGATGTAAGAAGTATCTTTGCTGAAAGAGTTGATGGTAAGATGACTATTCGTCGTGGTTTTGAGATAAAACCAGGGGAAAGAGTTTTGATGTGTGAAGATATCATTACAACGGGTGGAAGCGCTATGGAAGCTGCAGCTGTAGTCAAAGAACTCGGTGGTGAAATTGTTGGTGTTGCAGCCCTTGCAAATCGTGGTTTTTGTCATAGAGAAGGAAGTGATATAACTACAAAAGCTAACTGTAAACTTCCTCAAGATATTCCATTTTTTGCTCTTGCAGATTTTACATTTGAGATGTATGCACCTGATGCCTGCCCTCTTTGTAAAGATGGAAGCCAAGCTATCAAACCAGGTTCACGCGGAAATTAATTTTCTGCGTTTATCTTCTTCTTTTATTTATACTGTAACTGACAAGTCATCATTCTCTCAACCAAGACACGAGCAACTTCAACTTTTCCATCAACAATTGTTGTAATGTTTAAATCCTGAAGCATCTCTTTTTCTGCAAGAGAGGTAACTTTTACAATAAGATTTACATCCTTTGAATATTCTAAAACTGCTTCACAAAGAAGACGTTTCTTCTCAGGATTATCAAGAGTAACGATGATAGCAGCAGCTTTTTCTATATGCAATGCTTCAAGGATAGAAGCCTTGGTTGCATCCCCAAGATAGGCTTCAATACCATCATCTAAAGCCTCTTGAACATGCTTATTTGAGTTATCAATCACAACATAAGGTGCATCAATCTCTTCAAGGTGTTTGGTGACGAATTTTCCAACATAACTGTAACCACAAACAATCACATGATCTTCCCTTCTTTGAAGCGAAGACATATCTGTTACAACATCCTTCTCTTTTATTTTTGCATCTACAAAAGAGCTGATTTTAGAGATAAAAAATGGAGTGACAATCATCGAAAAAATAACAACAAGTACTAAAATAGAAGCTGTTCTTTCTTCAATTAACCCACCTGATGATGCCAGTGCAAAAATAACAAAAGAGAATTCTCCGACTTGAGAGAGGGAGAGTGCCGTCTTGAGTGCTGTAGCTGCGTTTGCCTTCGTTAAACGCAGCATAGCAAACATAACAAGAGTTTTAAGAAGAAGAATTGATATAAAAAGCCCTATAATCAAAACAATATTATTCATAAATAAAAGAAGATCTATTTTCATACCAACAACAACAAAAAAAGTTCCCAGTAAAATATCTTTAAAAGGTGAAATTTCAGACTCAACTTTATGATGGTATTTTGTTTCAGCTATAATCATACCAGCTACAAAAGCACCAAGAGAGTAGGTGAAACCCATATAATGAGCAAACAAAGAGGCGCTAATAACTATAAATAAAACAGAACCCATAAAGAGTTCATCCAGTTGACTTGAAGCAGAAAAATGTAACAACCATGAGACAACTTTTTTACCAACAGTAAAAAGGACTGCAATGACAACGACAACACTGAAAAGTGTATGCCCTAAAATCACATAAATACTCTCATGCCCTTCGCTTGTCAAAAAACCTATCAAAATTAAGATAGGAATAACAGCAATATCTTGAAAGATTAATATACCCGTTGCATTTTGTCCATATGGAGTATAGATCTCTTTAGAGCTTTTGAGGTAAGTCAGAACGACCGCTGTTGAAGAGAGGGAAAATGCAAGCGCTACGATGATAGAAGTCTTCTCATCTAAATGAAAAAGAAGATTAGCAAATAAATAAACAAGTAAAGTTGTAAAAGCTATTTGCATAAAACCATTGCCAAATATCTCTTTTTTCATTGAACCCATTTTAGCCAATGATATTTCAAGTCCTATAGTAAACATCAACAGAACAATACCAAATTCGCCAACTGTTTCAAGTTCATGAGAGTGTCCTGCTTCTTGTAATCCAAAGGCATACGATATGACTGTACCCGTTAAGATATAACCAATTATCTGTGAAATACCCAACTTTTTCAGTATGATATTGATAACAAGTGAAAAGCCTAATGCTGTGATGATGTAAAGTAAAATATAATCCATTATCCTACTTTATCTTGGGTAATTACCAGTTTTTGCTTTTTTATACAGTATATAAATATTTCTCTTATCTATTTCAGAAAGTGCCTTTTTAGCACTTTTTACTGCGTTTAAGCCCCTGAGCTCAGTTGTGAGTGCTGAGGGTTTTTCATCTGTCATTATCAAGCCTTTTGTTTTATCAACGATAGCTTTATAGTAATATTTGTCTTTAGGATTGTAGACGATAACATTCCCATCACTCTCTATCCAATGAAAAGAAGCATCTCCTTTGTATTGTCCCTGAAATGTTTCTCCATTAGGCTGTGTAAATGTCACTGTTCTTTTTAGTGCCGGCGAACTAAACGCAGCTACACTTAGTAAAAACATCATCAAAAATATTCTCATCAATTTCATTATCTTTCCTATTTTGTTATCTTAAAAGTCATCGTTCTATTTGTATAATCTTCATCTACAACTTCGACGGCATAGTTTGTAGATGAGCCACCATAAAGGTTTGTTTGAGATGATGAAATCACATCACCTAGAGTATAAACATCATCAAAATCAGCTTCTATACCTTCTGTAGAGGTCATATTTGGTGCTGTATCTTTTTCTACTAAAGCAACTTTATAGTGATTGTATCTTGATTGATATCCATCTTCATTATTTGTGCTTTTGTCTTCATCAACATGATAAAGCATTCCAAAAAGTCTGTTGTCTGTAAACCTATTATCAGCCTGCGCAAAAGAGATGTCAGAATTTTCTTTTTTCGTATCTCTACATTCAAGTAAAAAATATTCATTTGTTTTGGAAGTTTGCAATTTTACTAACTGTTCAGCATCACAAGAAATTGTAAGGACTGTACTCTTACTTACCTCAGTAAGATTTACATCCAGACCTGCGTCAATTTTATTAAATGCTGAGTATTGTGTCGGTGTATCGCCCGCATAGGTGTCACGTAAAGAATACGCCCAAGAACCACCACTCATAATATCGTACCAACCAAGACCCGAACCACCACCGTCATCATAATAGTCATCTAAACTAAAAAGCGCATGTCCAAGTTCATGACAAATAATTCCTATCGTAGCTTTATGCTCATCGTGCTTGGCTCCAAAACGGGTATAAGAGCCTGAAGTAGCATTATCTCCTGTATATTTCATCACTGTCACACCATCTACGCTAGGTGCATTATTACTTGAAAATGACCATTGGTGTGCCCAAATGGAGTGATCTGTAGGATCTCCATAAGACATTTCACCACCAGCAACGATGAAAATTATCTGCAACTCTTTAGCATCTACATTTCCATCATGATTTAAATCTAAGGCTGCAAAATCCATACTATTGACAAGGGCACTACTTGTGATAGCATTTCGTATTTCCGTGTCTCTAAACGCAGTATCATCACTCCCTCCGGGATGATTTTTCCCCATTGACACACTGATAATCCCATCATTAGCTGTCCCTGAAGACTCTTGTACGGGTACAAATTCAATCTCGCCTAAGGTATTCTCATCATACCACCTATTCACAGAGTTAAAAGATGTATTGAAAATCTTATCTTGCCAAACTTTCGGGTCGTTTTCACTATAATCATTCCAATTCATCAGCACAACGAGGGTTGGAACTCTTTGTATATTCGATCTAGACGCAGAAATAGGGTTCTCATTTTGAACTTGCGTATCGTTTGTTGTTTTCTCTTCTGACACTTCACAAGCACTAAAAACTAAACAAACACAGACCAATAACAGTGATTTAACTCTTTTTGTTATAAACATACACTTCCATTTTTCATCTTTAATAATTATATATAATAGTAGCAAAATCTGCTGAAATAAATCTGTAACTTAAATAAGAACTTAAAGGATTTTATATTATAATCGCGGTTAATTATTAACTATGGAGATTTTTATATGACGAAATACATTTTTGTAACTGGTGGGGTTTTAAGCTCCCTTGGAAAAGGGATAACAGCAGCTAGTATTGGTACTTTGCTTAAACACGCAGGCAAAAATGTAGGTATGCTAAAAATCGATCCATACATCAACGTTGACCCTGGAACGATGTCTCCTTTGGAACATGGGGAGGTTTTTGTAACAAAAGATGGGGCAGAAACTGACCTTGATATTGGGAACTATGAAAGATTTTTAGACAAAGCTTTTTTAAAATCAGCCAACTTCACAACAGGGCAGGTTTATTCAAGCGTTATCGAACGTGAACGTGCTGGTGGTTACCTGGGACAAACGATTCAAGTCGTACCACACATCGTAGGTGAAATCGTCAAACGTATCAAAGAAGCAGGTGAGGGGCATGACATCCTCGTTGTTGAGCTTGGTGGAACAGTTGGTGACATTGAAGGACTCCCATTTATGGAAGCTATTCGTCAAATGAAATTTGATGATGACGTATCTCAAACTCTTTTCGTTCATGTAACTTTGATTCCATACATCAAAGCGGCTGGAGAGATGAAGTCAAAACCAACACAACATTCAGTTCAAGAACTTCGTCGTATCGGTATAACACCACAAATGATTATTGCAAGAAGTGAAAATGCACTGCCAAAAACATTTAAGAAAAAGCTTGCAATGAGCTGTGATGTTGCCCCAGAATGTGTCATCGAAGCACTTGACGCTGCATCTATCTATGATGTGCCAATGTCATTTTTAAGACAAAATATTTTAAAACCTATCGCAAAAGAGTTAGATCTTGGTGAAATCGTACCAGATATGGAAGAGTGGGATGCACTTGTAAAGAAAATCGTACAACCTAAAGGTAAAGTAGTCATTGGTTTTGTAGGAAAATATTTAGCACTCAAAGAGTCTTATAAATCTTTAACAGAGGCACTTATCCATGCTGGAGCACACCTTGACACTCGTGTTGAGATATGTTGGGTTGACTCAGAAGAGGTAGAAGAAAGAGGAGCTGAGTCGCTCCTAGGAGACTGTGATGGTATCTTGGTTGCAGGTGGCTTTGGAAACCGTGGTGTTGAGGGTAAAATTCAAGCTATTGAGTATGCTCGTGTGAATAAAGTTCCTTATCTTGGCATCTGTCTTGGTATGCAATTAACACTTGTAGAGTACGCAAGAAATGTCCTTGGACTTGAAAATGCAAACTCAGTAGAGTTTGATGAAAACACAGCACATCCAATGATTTATCTTATCGATAACTTTCTTGACCAAAGCGGAGGAATGCAACTTCGAACACATAAATCACCAATGGGTGGAACACTGCGTTTAGGTGAATACCCATGTGACACAAAAGAGGGATCAATTTTACGAGAAGCATACAATGGTAAAAAAACAATTTTTGAGAGACACCGTCATCGTTATGAAGCAAATCCTGCCTACAGAGAACAACTTGAGAGTGCTGGTATGATTGTTACAGGTGAGTCCAATGGTCTTATTGAAACAGTTGAGATAGAAGGGCATCCATGGTTTTTAGGTGTTCAATTTCATCCAGAATTCACATCTCGCCTACAAACACCAAATCCTTCAATACTTGCCTTTGTAAATGCTAGTGTGAATGCTGAATAACACACAAGAACTTAGCAAATCAAATCTTTTTGAACTCCTTTCACAAAGGTTTGATTCTGAAGACAAAAAACTCTCACAGATTCCAAATCCTGCACTCTTACTAAATGCAACAAAAGCAGCACAAAAAATTGCTGAAGCAATTCAATCGAAAAAACGTATAACACTTGTTGGTGACTATGATGTTGATGGGGTGAGTTCAACCGCTATCATGGTTGATTTTTTTCGACAAATTCCTTATCCTCTTGAAGCTATCATTCCTAACAGGTTTCGTGATGGTTATGGTGTGAGTCCTAATGTCTTAGAGCGTATAGATGTAGACTTAGTCATCACAGTTGATAATGGTATATCAGCCATTGAAGCTGCTAAAATTTGCAAAGAGAGAGGCATTGAGCTTATCATCACAGATCATCACACACCCTCAGATGTTTTACCAGAAGCTTTTGCCATAGTTGATCCAAAACTACCAGATGACACGTATCCTTTCACTGAGATATGTGGAGCCGAGGTCGCATGGCTACTTTTAGCGCTTGTCAAAAAAGAGCTGCGTTTAAACATTGATATGAAACAGTTTTTAGATATTTTAGCCATTGCAATTATCGCTGATATTATGCCACTCGTCAACATCAACCGTACACTTGTCAAAGAGGGTTTAAAACTGATGATGACATCTAAGAGACCCTCTTCAGTTATTATCCGAGATTTTTTAAATAAATCAAAAATCACAAGTGAAGATATTGCTTTTCAAATTGCACCTAGAATAAACTCAGCTGGACGACTTGAAGATGCTTCTATCGCCTTGGAGTTTTTTACAGCCAAAGACAATCATGCTGCATATAAACAGTTTGAACTCTTAGGCAAGCTCAATGAACTTCGTAAAGAAACAGAGATACAAACAACACAAGAAGCTATCAAATCAGTAGATGCAGATGACCTTGTCATAGTTGTAGCAGGAGAGGGCTGGCATGAGGGTGTAGTAGGTATTGTAGCTGCACGTTTAGTTGATAAATTTGGGCGTCCGGCTATTGTTCTGAGTGTAGAAAACGGTAATGCAAAAGGGAGTGCAAGAAGTATTGGCGATGTCAATATTTATGAGCTTATCAAAGCAAATGAACACTTGTTAACTAAGTTTGGTGGACATAAAATGGCCGCTGGATTAGGGCTTTTAGAAGAAAACATTGCTGCCTTTAAAAAAGCTATCAACGAGACTGCAAAAAATATTCCTGATGAAGATTTTATCCCAAAAGAGCAGGTGAGTGGCATACTTTGCACTGATGATATCGACACAGAACTTTTAGGACTTTTAGAACAGTTTGAACCTTTTGGTGAGGCAAATCCCCGACCTACATTTTTAATAAAAGATGCTGAAGTAGTGAGCATAAAACTTATGGGCGCAGATAAATCTCACTCCAGGATTGAGATACGACAATACCCACATCAAAGAAAAACTATAGAAGTTATTGCCTTTAGAAAAGTTTTTGAAATGCCAGAAGATAAAAAGATAACTTGTAGCTATAGTGTTGCAAAAAATGAATTTAATGGTAAAATATCTGCACAACTTCTTGTAAACAAGATTTTTTAAAAATTAACGGAGATAACCCAATGTATAGCCTAGAACAGCTTACAAGCAATCTTACTGCGTTTAATACCACACAAAAACTACTCGCTATAGCTAATGATGAGCAAATAGATATCTATTCACAAGATAATCAACTCCTTAAAAGCATCCAAACGGATGAGGGTAGCATAGAAAAGATATACTTCATACCAGATACAGCCTATCTTTTATGCAGCACAAAAACCGGTAGAGTGATGATTTATAATTACAAAAACAAACCTTTTGGTTCTCGTCTGTACTCTTTTGTCAAACAGTATAAAACACAAAAACAAAAAAAGATGACTTGTGCTGCGTTTAAAGATAGACGTATTGCCATAGCTAGTTCTGAGGGCATTATTATGCTCATAGGTCTCTATTCTCAGGAAGTACAGCAAAAATTCAAACCAACACATTCCACAATTTCTGCTATGACATTTACTAACGCTAACAAACTTATCAGTGCAGAAGTACAGGGTGATATTTTTATTCATAAGCTTGACAACTCTCAGGCAATGCAGACAATACACACTGCCTTGTATGCCATCAAACAACTACTTTCAATCCCAAATACAGACTTTATAATCGTCTATACAGGGACAAATAAACTTGCACTTTTGGATATTAAAAGTGCAAAGGTCGTTGATTTTAACTATTTTAATTTTGCTCAGGATATCGCTTATATTGAACTAACACCAGAAGATAACCTGTTAGTTATTTTAGCCAATAAAGAGACAAAAGAGATTCAACTCCAACAAGCAAAAGAGATTCATTCTCTTATCTTGCATAATATGATTATAGAAGCCTATCAATTAGTTGAAAAAGAACCATGGCTCAAAAATACTCAAGAGTATAATGCTTTAGAGAAAATTTATTTTACACAATATCTTAGCGCAACAAAAGCACTCATCAATGCAGATGTGCAACAAGCACACAATATCATGGACGCATATCTACTCACACAAAGTAAAAAAGATGATGTGACCCTTCTTTTTAATGCTTACAAAGAGTATGAACGCTTTAAAGTACTCAGCAATGAACGTAAATATGCACCTGCTTATGCTTTAAGTGATCGCTATGCTCCTTTAAAATATTCTCCCCAATATAAAAGTATGGAAGCCGATTTCAAACATGCATATATGCTTGCACAAAGGGCAATTGTTAAAGGAAAATATACTTTAGCCAAAGAGCATCTCTCTCCCTATCTTACAGTCCTTTCTAAAAAAGAGATACTCAATCTTATTTTAAAATATAACAAAGATTTTTTAGACTTCTTAGCCTATATTAAAGAAGAAGATTATGAAAATATCAGTAAACTTTTAAACAAGTATCCTGTTTTTTACGAAATTCCTCCCTACATAACGCTTCAAGAACAAGCAAAATCTTCGCTTTTAGAGATTAAAGAGCTAATAAACGCAGCTGACACGACAAAAGCCCTGCAAAAAATAAACAGACTCCAGTATATTCCAACACTGCGTTTAGAACTTGAGCAACTCCGTACAGATGCCATAGCAGTAGAGCAATTACTTAAAAACTATGAAGAAAATAATTTTCGCCGTTGTTATGAAATTTTGGATGAACAAAACCATATCTTTACAAATCTTGAGTTAAATAAGCTCTTAGAAAATCATTGGAAGAATCTCATGCAACAATGCGAACAACATGCACTGCAAGGAAACGTTAAAGCCATAAAAAGTACCTTACGTGGACTTATTACTGTTAAAACGCGTTCTAAGCAGATAGGGGATTTACTCAGACTAGGCTTTCGTGTCGAAATAGCTAAAAAAATACAAAATCTAGAATATTCAAGTGCCGAGGCCCTTATATACTCTTATATAGATATTTTTGGAATTGATAAAGAACTACAAAACTTAATGAAAAAATATGAAAAAGATTCCTATAAAACTCTCGCACTTACAACACATAAAATGCACAGATTACCAAGAGATGCTTGGCTTCATAATGAACTTATAGTTGCTAATCACTGAGATAGCATAAGCGATGTCAACTCTTCTCTTGTCTCTTCAAAAGCAACATAGAAACTTGCACCTTGAGAGATAAAACGCTCCATTTTTTCCTTTTTATCTATCGCCTCATCAAGCTCAGCATCACTCCCTTTGACATATGCTCCGATACGTATAAGCATTTCATTCTCTTTTAACAATGTATAGAGTCTTCTAAACTTTATAGCAGCTTTAAAATGTTCTTGACTTATAATATCATTCATAACCCTTGATGCAGAATTTAGAATGTGAATAGGGGGATAGATACCAAAATCTGTCATCTCCCGAGAGAGTACAATGTGACCATCTAAAATAGATCGTGACTGATCTGCAATTGGGTCACTCATATCATCACCCTCAATTAAAACCGTAAAAAAAGCAGTAATAGAGCCTTTTCCCTCTTCCTTTCCTGCACGTTCCATAAGTTGTGGTAAAAGAGTTAAAGAAGATGGAGGATACCCCTTAGAAGTTGGTGGTTCACCAAGAGCAAGCCCAATTTCACGCTGTGCCATAGCAAAACGTGTAACAGAATCCATAATAAAAAGAACATCTTCATTTTTATCTTTAAAATATTCAGCAACACTCATCGCAGCAAAAGCACCATACTTACGCATCAAAGGAGAATCATCTGATGTTGCTACGATAATAACAGTATTTGTCAAATCACCACCAAGGTTTTTTTCTATAAACTCAGGCACTTCACGACCACGCTCACCAATCAGTGCAACTATTTTTATAGGCGCATCTGCACCACGGACTATCATTCCCATCAGTGTAGATTTTCCAACACCACTTCCTGCAAAGATACCGAGCTTTTGACCTTTTCCACAAGTTAAAAGTCCATCAATAGACTTTACTCCAACGCTAAAAACTTCATCTATCATACCACGATTCATTGCAGCAATAGGGGCTTTTATAATGGGGGAGAGTTCTGAGTCGTTTATAGTGCCCCTCCCGTCAATTGGGCGCATAAATGGATCAACAACACGACCAAGCAGGGAAGGACCAACTGGGATATTTAATCCAGTAGAGTCTAAAAAAACCTTATCATTTGAACGAAAACCCTCAACAAAACTAAATGGGGTGATATAAAAGCTATTACCATCAATCTCTGTCACCATGCCAACAGTCTCTTTCTCTGTTTCATTGGAGACAATTTTTACCATATCACTTATGCTTACATTTAATCCTTTTGCTGTAATAACAGTTGCATTAATCTTAACAACCGTTCCAAAAGATACAGAATAGTTTTTATTTGCAAGTCTCTCTTTAAGTGATGAAAGTGGCATTTATTAGTATCTGCTACCAGTAGGAGAATTTATAAGTGAGAAAAACTCACTTCTTGTTTTTTCATCTTTTTTAAACAAACCTCGAAGCGCTGAAGATGTTGTCGTAGAGTTAATCTTCTCAACACCACGCATCTCCATACACATATGACGTGCCTGAATTACAACTGCTACCCCTTTAGGTGTAATTGCATTCATAATAGCATCGGCAATCTGCTCTGTGAGTTGTTCTTGTATCTGCATACGTCGAGCGAATACATTGACAACGCGTGGAATTTTTGAGAGTCCAACTACCTTACCATCAGGAATATAAGCAACATGCACGCGTCCAATAATTGGAAGTAAGTGATGCTCACAAGTAGAATAAAATTCTATATCTTTTACTAAAACCATCTCATCATTTGAACTCGTAAAAAGCGCTTTTTTTAAAATATCGTCTGGGTTCTCTTTATAGCCACCATAGATAAATTCAAAAGATTTTCTCACGCGAGCAGGAGTATCTAGGAGTCCTTCTCGTTTGGGATCTTCTCCTACATGAGTCATCATTACTTTTACTGCATTTTCAAATGCTTCATTTTTATTGTCTGACAAGATTATGCCTTTAAGAGTTTTTATTTTGATAGGGTAGCAAGAGTTTGCTGAAAAGATGATGTAATGAGTTCTTCCCTCGGACAAAGTCCTTAGGAAATAACTTTAGTGAATAAGAATATGTGGAACAATAAGAGGATATTTTTTCATTTTACGGTAAATATGCTTTCTTACAACCTGACGTAGATCACCCTCAAGTGTTCTATGACTTGCTATAAGTCCCGGTTTCATATTTATCAGAAAGTTTTCTATGATATCTTCCATCTCTTTAGCAAATTGTTTGTCTTTTTTATCTGCAACTATACCAAAAGTAGTTACTTTAGGCTTGTCTATCATTTTTGCAGTTTGTTCACTTATTTGAGCAACTATCATAACAACACCATCTGTTGCAAGTTTTTGACGATCAAGAACGATGTCATCTTCAATTTCATGATTGTTTTGGTTGTCAATATATGTTTTTCCTGTTTTAACAGTTTTTACTTTTCTCATATATTTTGGCGCGATTTCAATCTGCTCACCATCTGTCATAAGAAGAATATTTCTCTCAGGAACACCACACATGATACCTGTCTCTTTATGCTTCATAACATGGTTATACTCTCCATGAATAGGCAAGAAAAATTTAGGATTCACTAAACGAAGCATAAGTTTTTGTTCTTCCATCGAAGCATGACCTGAAACATGCAAGTCTCTTTCATTGGCGACTTTAGCACCACATTTTTGTAAATGATTGAGCATTTGAGAAATTGAGCCCTCATTTCCTGGAATAGCACGAGAAGAAAGAACAATCAAATCAGATGGTTTAATTTTGATATGTCTGTGCTCCCCAATCGACATTCTAAAGAGTGCCGAGTTCCCTTCCCCTTGTGAACCTGTTGTCACAATAAGAATATCTTTATCATTCATATGTGCCACTTCGTCTGGTTCTACAAAAATATTTTTTGGAAGTTTAATATAGTCATATTGCATAGTAACTTCAAGGTTTCTCTCCATAGATCTACCGATAACACACACTTTACGTCCATATTTCATCGCATATTGTATTGCTTGATAGACACGATGAATATTTGAGCTAAATGTAGAAAGTATTACACGTCCTTCTGCTTTGCTAAATACACGATCAAGTGCAGGTGCAACAGTTAGTTCTGATGGTGTTGGAGTAGGATTATGTGAATTTGTTGAATCACTCATCAAACATAAAACACCTTTATCACCATAATATGCTAATCTATGTAAATCCGCAGGATAACCATCAACTGGTGTATGATCTATTTTAAAGTCACCAGTATGGATAACTGTTCCCGCCTCTGTCGTAATAGCGATTGATGAAGCATCAATAATAGAGTGTGTCATATGCATCCACTCTATTTCAAAATCATTTCCAATTTTATACACTTTACGCTTTTCAATAGGATTAAAATATTTTCTATGTTCTTTTAAATGATGTTCATCAAATTTATTTCCAATCATAGCTAAAGGAAGCGGTGTTCCATAAAGTGGAAATTGCATCTCTTTAAAAAGATAAGGAACTGCACCAATATGATCTTCATGAGCATGAGTAATAATTATCCCAACAATTTTATCTTTGATTTCTCTAATATATGAAAAGTCAGGGATTAAAATATCAACACCATGCATCTCTTCATCTGGAAAGCTCATACCAACATCCACAAGGATTGCTTCATTCTCAGTTTCAAAAACTGCTATATTTCCACCAATTTCCCCTAAACCACCAAGTGGAGTCACACGGACTTTTGCTTTAGAGTTAAGATCAAGTTTATAATGAGGATTTAATCTTTGTTTATGTGAGTCTTGATTTTTTGAAACAAAAGCTTTTAGTTTTTCATCTATTGGGGAAGCTCCTCTTTTATGACGACCTCTACTTTTGTTTTTGTTGTTGTTATTTCTTGCATTCGGCTTTGCATTGTTATTTGACTTAGCATTTGCATTATTCTCACCAGCTGGCTTGTTTTGATTGCCATTTGGTCTACGATTATTATTTTGTCTTCTGTTGTTATTTGGTTTGTTTTGCGTTTGAGGTTTGCTTGTCGCTACCTCTTGTGTCTCTTCTGCCATCCAAACTCCTTGTTAATTTATAGAGTTGGTGATAGTCGTTAGTGTCAACCTGATGAGGACGAATCGTTAATGTAAGTTCTAATGTTTCAAAAACTTCTTGAAGAATTTTCTTATCGTATTTTGCAGAGAGATTTTTTATCAAAGTTTTTCGAGGTTGCGAAAATGCAACTCTTAGCATCTCCTCGAACTCTTTATCTGATCTATCAGCACTTTTTTGTATAAGAAAAACAGCAGAATCTACTTTGGGCTGAGGGTCAAACGCAGTCGGTGGAACTTTAGTGACGATACTCGCCTTTCCTACACTTTGAGCTATTATGCCCAAAGAACCAAATACTTTTTCACCTGAGGATGCACAAAACTTTTCTGCTACTTCAAGTTGAACCATTACAAGTATATTTTTACACATTGGATCTGCGAGCGCTTTGAGTATAATGTTCGTAGCTATATAGTATGGCAAATTAGCCACCAAGTCATACGGCTCATCTACTAAAGTACTCTTCCAAGCTTGTAAAACATCTCCACAATTAAGGTGGAGTCGCTTGGTAGTAATCTCTTCTTTAAATATATTTTGCAACAGTTTACATAAATCGGTATCTACCTCAAAAGCTTCTACACTTTTGACATCAACTAAAAATTTAGTTAAATCACCTAAGCCAGGTCCAATCTCAACAACTTTATGGTCATTTTTGGGCATCGCTTCGACGATTTTTCTTAAAACTGATTGGTCTTTTAGAAAGTTTTGTCCAAACTTCTTCTTTGCTACAACGCTTTCTTTATTCATTCTCTTAGTCTATCTCATTTTTTCTTACAAAAAGGTAATACTATTAAAAATAATACCTTTAAATCAATTTTTATACTAAAGCTTTTATTTTTTCTTCAGAAACAGCAATAAGTCTTCTTTCTAGTCTACTTATTTCTTCAAGCAATTTTTTTGATATCTTTTCCATTTCATTATAATACTGTTTCGCATTAAAAATCTCATCTTCATTTAACTCTTTCTTTTTAGTAAAACCAAAAAGTTTAGCAAAAAAACCTTGTTTCTTATTTTCTGAAAAATATATATTAAAAATACTAAGATATTTGTCATGCAGATCAAAATGTAATGATTCTATAGTATTCATACACTCCATGGGATTATTTGACAAACTATTCAAGATTTGTCCATCACTATAAAACCATTTTCCAAATTTACATTCGGTTGAATCGATTGGGATTGCGTCTTCTTGAACTTCTATTCCGTTTATTAACAGTTTTGCTTTTTGTACCCATTTAATATGGGCTGCTTTTGCAGCTCTTAAATGTTCTAAAACATCTTCTTTTCCCATAACATATCCATATATTATTTTTATTTATGATTGTAGCGTAATATATTAAACCGATTAAAAGAATACAATATTTGTTTCACGTGGAACAAATCAATCATTAAGCCAAAGATTGTATAATTTCAATATATAATAAAAGGTACAAACTCTCCCATGAACTATTTTGCAAAAAGAATTATTCCCTGTTTAGATGTAAAAGATGGACGCGTTGTTAAAGGCGTAAATTTTGTTGGGCTAAAAGATGCAGGAGACCCTGTTGAAGTAGCTAAACGCTACAATGAAGAGGGTGCTGATGAGCTCACTTTTTTAGATATTACAGCTTCATCTGACAACAGAGACACCATTGTAGATATAGTAGCCCAAGTTGCACGCGAGATATTTATCCCTCTCACTGTCGGTGGAGGTATACGAAAACTTGAAGACATTTACAAACTACTAAATGTAGGTTGTGATAAAGTAAGTGTAAACTCTGCTGCTATTAAACGTCCAGAACTGATAGATGAGGGTGCCAAACGTTTTGGTTCTCAATGCATAGTCACTGCCATAGATGTCAAACGCAGTGGTGATAAATATAATGTATTTTTAAATGGTGGACGAGTAGATACAGGAATAGATGCTGTTGCATGGGCAAAAGAAGTTGTTGAGAGAGGAAGTGGAGAAATTTTACTTACTTCTATGGACGCAGATGGAACCAAAACAGGATTTGAGCTCAACATTACTGAACAAATCAGTCGTGCAGTTAATGTCCCTGTCATTGCTAGTGGAGGAGCTGGAACTATGCAGCACATAAAAGAGGCCTTTGAACATGGTGCTGATGCAGCCCTTGCAGCTTCAATTTTTCACTATAAAGAGATAGATATAATGGACTTAAAACATTATCTTCACGAAAACAACATCCCAGTAAGGTTATGAAGCAACTAGTTGCGAGAGCTCTCTGCCCAAGAGAACGCAGCGTTATAAAATAAATTGAAGGAATGAAATGATAATCTGTGCCGGAAATAATGAAAATTTTTCATTTGCTACACCAATGGGTGTAGGTCTAGTAGAAACTGCCATGAATATAACACGTTTGTGTTTGTTTGACAAACCTGAGTTTTTACTTTTTGTAGGGACTGCTGGTAGTTATGGAGATAAAAAAATCTTTGATATTGTTGAGAGTAAAACAGCTTCAAATATCGAACTTGCTTTTTTAAGTAACGATGCTTATACGCCACTTGATAATGTTGTTACTACAAACACAACAAATGTAAAAGACATAGTAGTCAACTCTTCTAACTATATTTCTACAAACGAAGAACTAACAAAAAACTTTTTAAAGTTTGGTGTAGGTATAGAAAATATGGAATTTTTTTCCGTATTAAGAATAGCTCAAGAGTTTAATATTCCAGCAGGTGGAGTTTTTTGTGTTACTAACTATACTAACAAAAATGCGCATGAAGATTTCTTGAAGAACCAAGACAGAGCAAAAACAATGCTAGAAGAACATGTAAGAAATAGAATTAAGGAACTAACAGCAAAATGAGTGAACCAAAACCGTCCTTATTAGACTTCACACAAAAAGAACTAACTGAGTTAGTGAAACCTAGCTTCCGTGCTAAACAAATATTTGGTTGGATGTATCACCAATATGCCCAAGACTTTGATGAAATGAAAAATATTCCAAAGAGTATGAAAGAAGATTTGGCTCAAAAATATATAGTCAATCCAATGAAAATAGTACGCAAAGAAGAGTCAACAGATGGAACAATAAAATATCTTTTTGAGCTACAAGATGGAAAAACAGTTGAAGCTGTGTGGCTAAAAATGAAGGATACGCAATATGATGATAATGGCGAAATCATACAAGAAGCAAAATTTACTATCTGTGTTTCAACGCAAGTTGGATGTAAAGTCGGTTGCTCATTTTGTTTAACAGCAAAAGGTGGCTTTACTAGGGATTTGACAGCAGGTGAGATAGTAGCACAGGTCGTTAACCTCAAACGTGATAATAACCACAAACATAACAGAAAGATAAATATAGTCTATATGGGTATGGGTGAACCACTTGATAATCTTGATAATCTAGCCAAAGCTATAGAGATTTTCAAAGAAGAAGAGGGCTTAGCTATATCTGCAAAAAGACAAACAGTTAGTACAAGTGGACTAAGCAATAAGATAGATAAGCTTGGCCAAATGGATTTAGGCGTTCACATTGCTATATCCCTTCATGCTGTAGATGATGAACTCAGAACTGAGCTTATACCAATGAATAAAGCACACAATATTAATTCTATCATAGAAGCCGTCAAACGCTTTCCTATAGACACACGCAAACGTGTTATGTTTGAGTATCTTGTGATTAAAAATAAAAATGATGATTTGGGCTCCGCAAAAAAACTTGTCAAGCTTCTAACGGGTATAAAAGCAAAAGTCAATCTCATCTATTTCAATCCATATCCAGGAACTCCGTATGAGCGTCCTACACGTCAAGATATGGTGAACTTCCAAGAGTACCTAATCAAGCATGGCTTACTCTCTACTATCCGTGACTCAAAAGGTATTGACATCAGTGCTGCCTGTGGTCAACTAAAAGAGAAAGATAAATCAGAGATTAACGATTAAATAACAAAGCTAGGAGTATAATACGCTTCTATCAAAAATCAAGGAAAATTATGAGCGGTGTAGACATATCGGAAATTATTTTGTTAGTTATTGTATTTGTAGTTGGTGTTGGTGGTTTTATCTGGGCTGCCACTAAAGAAGAAAACTAGAGTCAAGACGATCAACACACCAGGGAGATCGTCTATGAATGAAATAATACCCTACTAATCTTAAAAAAATATATTTATCCTCAAATAATTCCAATCACAAATAAACTACAAGTAATCTAAATATCTCTCCATAAATACTTACTATTCACACATTGTTCTAAAGTGTGAATATACTTTCAATACTAAGACAATAAATTATTAAATTTATTTAAATTTTAAGAAATTTTTAATATAAATATAGACTTAAAAATAAATTATATTTTACTTAAAGCCCTATATTCAGGGCTTTCATCGACTATTCACTTTTTATTCACAATTCTTAAAATAAAAAATTATCAAATTTAAAAGTTATTCACATATGTGTCTAACTATATAGCTAAAGATGAAAAACAAACTTTTTCAAAATCAACTTTACTTTTAATATTGTAAGTATGCCCATAAAGTTCAAACTCTAGTTCACTAGCATGTAACAATAATCTTTTAGCACCGGAGAATTCTATCCTCTCCTGTGGCGTTAAAGACTTATCTAAAAAACGAATCATCTTCTCTTCGCTTTGTCCATAAATAGGGTCACCAACTATAGGATGTTTCACGTGGAACAAATGTACCCTTATCTGATGTTGTCTTCCAGTGTGAGGAGAACACTCTATAAGACTCATATCTAACTCAGGAAAATATTTTAGCGGTTTGAAGTCTGTTTTAGAGGATTTCCCTCTTTGATCCACTTTCACAACCATACGAACAACTGCACTATCATCTTGTGCTCTCAAAATAGGCTCATCCACACACAAGTCATTTTCAAATTTTCCGTGAACGAATGCAAGATATTTTTTTTTCATTTCACGTTCTTGAAACATCATTTTGATATCTCTTTCACTTTTTTTATTTTTAGCACATAAGACTAAGCCACTTGTTTCTTGATCAATTCTATGTGCAATGTTTGCATCACGTCCAAATTGAAACTTCAGCTCATCAATCAAAGAGTAGGGTGTACGTTTTGTTTGAGGATGAATCAACACACCACTAGGTTTATCAAATACAACAAATTCTTCTTCTATAAATGTAGGCTCTAAACCTTTCGTAATTGGCTCAAAAAATATAAACTCAAACTCACCCTCAACTTCACCAGCGGTCTTGAGCATCTTCTCGCCATTTACAAGGACTCTTCCTTTTGATATGAAACGTTGGGCTTCTTTTTGCGTATACCCTAACTCGTTTATAAAATATATAAAAGCTTTCTGTCTCTTTTGTACAAACATTTTTTTTATTACAAATGGCAAATTAGAATCCTCTTTTAATCAGTTATTTATCATAAATTCTGTAAAATAACTAACTTTAATATTAGACTTCTTGCATACCCTAGATATATCTCAGAGAAGTAAAAAGTAGTGAGATAGTGCAAAATAAATTTTTATGCCTAGCCATAGCTAAGGATAAAATATTTTTTTGTGCTAGATTGCTACTTTTTACTTCTCCCTTTAGGCATTATAGAGAGAGCTTTACTCTGCGTTAGATAACCTTCACTGTAGCTACGGCTACACTGAAGAACATCTGCCTTGATTAAAACTCTCTCTAAATTGCTGAGCTATATCTAAGGTATGCAAGAAGTCTATTTCAAATTCTAGCATAAAATATAAGATATTACTCACAAGGAACCCACACAATGGTAGATAGATATTCACGAGAAGAGATGGCATCAAAATGGACTTACCAAGCAAAATATCAAGCTTGGTTAGATGTAGAAAAAGCAGTTGTAAAAGCTTGGGCTAAACTTGGAAAGATTCCACAAGAAGATGCTGATAAGATTGTTACAAACGGAGCTTTTGATATAAAAAGAATTGATGAAATTGAAGCGGTAACACGCCATGACCTTATTGCGTTTACAACATCTGTTTCTGAATCACTCGGCGAAGAGAGTAGATGGTTTCACTATGGGATGACATCTTCTGATACAATCGATACTGCAGTTGCCTTACAAATGAAAGATTCTCTTTCTTTAATCATTGAAGATGTGAAAATGATTATGGAATCTATCAAAAAACGTGCGATGGAACATAAAATGACTTTAATGGTTGGACGTTCACATGGTATACACGGTGAACCTATTACATTTGGTCTTGTACTCGCTGTTTGGTATGATGAAATGGCACGTCATTTAAAAAACCTTGAGGAGACTATGGAAGTTATCTCTGTTGGTCAAGTAAGTGGAGCAATGGGTAACTTTGCTCATGCACCGCTAGAACTTGAAGAGTACACCTGTGAAGAGCTAGGTCTTAAGCCTGCACCTGTTTCAAATCAAGTCATACAAAGAGATAGATACGCAAGACTAGCTACATCTTTAGCACTAATGGCTAGCTCTATAGAAAAATTTGCAGTACAAGTTCGTCACTGGCAACGTACAGAAGTGTATGAATGTGAAGAGTATTTTGCAAAAGGGCAAAAAGGTTCTTCTGCAATGCCACACAAACGTAACCCAATCCTTACAGAAAACATCACAGGTCTTGCAAGAATGATACGTGCTTACGCAGCTCCTGCTATGGAAAATGTTGCACTATGGCATGAGCGTGACATCTCTCACTCTTCTACTGAGCGTTTTTGGCTTCCTGATACTTTTGTAACATCAGACTTTATGTTACACCGTATGAATAACGTTATAGCAAACTTAACAGTTTATCCTGAAAATATGATGCGTAACCTCAATCTAACAGGTGGACTTGTTTTCTCTCAACGTGTTTTACTTGAACTTCCCCTTCAAGGTGTAAGCCGAGAAGATGCGTACAGAATTGTACAAAGAAATGCTATGAAAGTTTGGGAAGAGATTCAAAAAGGTAAACCAACTGTCAATGACAAAGGTGAGAGTCTTTATCTCAACCACCTCTTAGCTGATGAGGAACTTAGAAGTAAACTGAGTGAAGAACAAATTCGTGAATGTTTTAACTATGATTACTATACTAAAAATGTAGATAATATTTTTAAAAGAGTTTTTAAATAGTGAGAAAGAAGTGACTTTTTTTATACCAATAAAAGTCACTTCTTCCAATGAACAAAACAATAAACAAATATCAAAATTTAGACAATTTTTCAATTAACACTTAATAAACTTTGGATAAAATCAAAAACTTTATATCTAAATTTTCATATATATATTGGCATAATATTTATATGAAAATTTAATACTTTCAAAGCAGGAACAGATTATATGATAACAGTTATAAAAAGAAATGGACGAACAGAACCTTTAGATATATCAAAAATTCAAAAATATACTTCGGCTGCAGTAAAAGGCTTAGCAAATGTAAGTCAAAGTGAGTTAGAAGTTGATGCACAAATTCACTTTCGTGATGGCATCACATCAAAAGAGATTCAAGAAACACTTATCAAAACTGCAGTTGATAAAATAGACATAGATGCACCTAACTGGACTTTTGTAGCATCACGTCTGTTTCTTTTTAACCTTTATCATCAAGTAAATGGTTTTACAGGTTACTGCTCACTTGAAAAATATTTTGAAAAGGGTGAGAAAGAGGGACGTATACTTTTAGGTTTAAAAGAGATGTACGACCTTGAAGAACTAGAAAAGCACATAGAACCAGAACGTGACTTGCAGTTTAATTATCTTGGGATAAAAACACTTTACGATCGATATCTCATAAAAGATAGAAATTCTAATCCTATAGAATTACCACAACATATGTTTATGGCAATTGCGATGTTTTTAGCACAACGTGAAGAGAAACGTCAAGAGTGGGCAATAAAATTTTATAACATGATTAGTAAATTTGAAGTGATGTTAGCAACACCAACTCTCTCAAATGCAAGAACACCAAGACACCAGCTTAGCTCGTGTTATATTGGTTCAACACCAGATAACATTGAAGGTATATTTGATGCCTACAAAGAGATGGCAATGCTTTCAAAATTTGGTGGAGGAATTGGTTGGGATTGGACACAAGTTCGTTCAATGGGTTCTTTTATCGATGGACATAAAAATGCTGCAGGTGGAACAGTTCCCTTTTTAAAAATAACAAACGACATTGCCATAGCAGTTGATCAATTAGGTACTAGAAAAGGAGCCATAGCTGTTTATCTTGAGCCTTGGCATATTGATGTTAATGACTTCTTGGACTTGAAGAAAAACTCAGGTGAAGAGCGTCGTCGTGCTCATGATTTATTTCCTGCTATGTGGCTCAATGACCTTTTTATGCAAAGAGTTCAAGAAGATGGAATATGGACACTTTTTGATCCTTATGATGTTAGAGAACTCTCAAATACCTATGGAGAAGAGTTTAACAAACTTTATTTAGAACTAGAACAAGATGAAGGTCTTATCAAAGAAAAAATAAAAGCTAAAGATTTATGGAAAAAAATTCTGACTTCTTACTTTGAAACAGGTTCTCCTTTCCTTTGTTTTAAAGATAATGCAAACCGTGCAAACCCGAATGACCACTACGGAATTATTAGAAGTTCAAACCTTTGTACAGAGATTTTTCAAAATACACAGCCAAACCATTATAAGATCAAATTTATTTTTGAAAGTGGTGATAGTGTTAGTTATGAAGAAGAAGAGATGGTAACAGTTGATAGTGGCATAACAAAACCAGCTAAAAAAGTTACAGCACTTGATTCTCTTGGAGGTTTACCTATCTTCGTAGTGGAAAAAGAAAAAATTGATGGAGCAACTGCAGTTTGTAACCTTGCTTCTATCAACCTCTCACGTATCAACACAAAAGAGGACATAGACCGTATCGTTCCAACGGCTGTGAGATGTTTAGATAATGTTATTGACCTAAACTTTTATCCTGTTGAAAAAGTAAAACGTACTAACATGAAAAGTCGTTCTATCGGTCTTGGTGTTATGGGTGAAGCACAGATGCTCGCAGAGGCTGGAATCATGTGGGGAAGTCAAGAACACTTCGATAAGATAGATGAAGTTATGGAGTCTGTTTGTTATAACGCTATTGCGGCATCATCAGATTTAGCTCTTGAAAAAGGGGCTTATCCTGAATTTGAGGGTAGTAAATGGAGTCGTGGAATTTTCCCTCAAGACCATGCAAATGCGGAAGTTGTCAATTTAGTTGACCGTGGTGGTCTTTTCGCTTCAAAATATGAGTGGGATGAACTTCGTACACGTGTAAAAAAACAGGGAATGAGAAATGGTTACCTTATGGCAGTTGCACCAACTTCTTCTATTTCTATTCTTACTGGAACGACGCAGGCTATTGAGCCGGTATTTAAACGTAAATGGTCTGAAGAGAACTTAAGTGGGCTTATTCCGGTAGTTGTACCAAACTTATCACCTGATAATTGGAGTTATTATATTCCTGCTTATGATCTCAACCAGACTCTGCTTATAAAAGCTGCAGCTATTCGTCAAAAATGGATAGATCAAGGACAATCACTAAATATTTTTATAACACTTGATAAAGCAAGTGGTAGATATCTTAATGAAATATATATGCTTGCATGGAGACTCGGACTCAAATCAACGTATTACCTACGTTCACAATCACCTGAAGTACATAATGATGTAGAAGACAGATCTATGGAGTGTGTAGGTTGTCAATAGACCTCGATAGATTTGACAACTTCAAAGATGCCCAACTGCGTTTAGTCGAAGTTGTCTCTCCCAGTCACATCAAAGTCACTCTTGGAGTTCAAGATAAAGCAAGGGATTTTGACTGGATAAGCCTCACATTAGAGTTTACTGGCATAGTAGATGCTAGACTTCCCAAAGAAAATCAATTAGAGTTTATAGATATGAGTGATGGCGTAAGTATACTCAAAGATGATAATAAATTTGTATTTGCTATTGGGGCGTGCTATAATATATCAACCATAAAAAATTCTATATTTTATATAATATCTACAGACCTCAAATCATATGAGAGTCCATTTTAAAGGATAAACATGCGTTATAAAGTAAGTGCCCAAATACTTGGATTTGCAGATACCAAAGAAGTTGAAATACAAGAGATAGATGATTTTTTCTCACGAATGATAGATACACAAAACAATAATATTTCTTTTATCTTGGTAAATCCTTATCTTTTAAGAGAATACTCTTTTGATGTTCCAGTAGATATTAAAAATATTTTAGAGATAAAAGATGATAGTAAACTAAGTGTTCACAATGTCCTAGTTATCCAAAAGCCCTTAGAAAAATCTACTGTTAACTTTTTAGCTCCCATAATTATCAATCATGATAACAACAGACTTGCCCAAATTGTACTTGACCCAAAACAAAATCCTGATTTTGGAATGGCAGAACGTATAGAGTCCTTTAAAAAATAAACATCTAAACGCAGTGAAATGAAACTAAAGTAGCATTTCATCCTTCGTGTGTTAGTGTATAATCAAAATAAAAAAGGAGAGAGTATGCGAGTAGTATGTCCTCACTGTTTAGCAGTTAATAATGTTCCCAAAAAAGAGAGTTATAAAAAAGCAAATTGTGGTAAGTGTAAACAATCACTCTTAGATACAAAACCAATAGAATTAACACAGGCAGCTTTTGATGAAGTTATTGTCAATAGTGATATTCCTGTTATTGTAGATTTTTGGGCACCTTGGTGTGGACCATGTAAAATGATGGCACCAAACTTTGAAAAAGCAGCGAAAAAATTTCCACTCAAAGTTCTATTTGCTAAAGTAAATACTGAAAATGAACAAAATCTTGGTGCAAGATTTGGTATTAGAAGTATTCCTACTTTGATGATATTTAAAAATGGACAAGAAGTTCACCGTGTTAGTGGTGCGTTAGATGAAAATAGCTTATCACAACTTGTTTCACAATTTATCTAATATACACTTTTAAGCAGATATACCCTAGAATACACAATCTACTCTAGGGTTGTCAAATATATGAAGCATTATACTTTTACTTTAAAAAATACACACTCTTATTTGAAAGCTTCTAAAGAGGCAAAAAAACAAAAATATACTGCCCAACTTATTCAAATATTTTCATCCCTAACAAACAAAACAACTATACAAAACCTTTTAGATAAAATCGCTCATGATTTTCCTCAGGCTCAAGTTATAGGAACAACAACTGCAGGAGAGATTTCTCATGCAAAAATATACGAAAATGAAACCATAATTAGTTGTTCACTTTTTAAAACAAGCAAACTAAAAACTGCCTACATCAAAGAGATTACAAAAAAATCTGGAAAAAAACTCTCAAAAAAAATAGATACAAAAAATACAAAAGCAGCCATTGTTCTTAGTGAAGGTTTAAAAGGAAAAGATTATGAAGGTTTTATCCATGCTATACATAAACAAAACCCCGAGCTTGTTGTAGCTGGAGGACTAGCCGGAGATAATTTCAGACTCAAAAATACTTTTATATTTTTAAATCAAAAAATTTATACACAAGGGAGTGTCGCTGTATCTTTTAGTGGCAAAAAACTCTTTGCTTCAAATGAGTACAATCTAAACTGGGCACCCATAGGGAAAGAGTTTACAATAAGCTCTGTCAAAAATAATAAAATATATGAAATAGATAATAAAAATGCCCTAAAAGTCTTTAAACACTATCTTGGCAGTGAACTGTTTAAAAACAATGAAGTATCTCTTCCAGATATACAACTTCTCTATCAAGAGGGTGAAACTGTTGTTTCTAGGACACCAATGACTGTTGATAAAGATGCCATCGTTTTAGCAGCACCAATCAAAGAGGGACAAAAAGTAAAGTTTGGTTTTTCAAACGCAGCATCTGTCATCTTAGGAGCAAATGAGATAAAAAACAAACTTGCTAACAAACCTGCAGAAGCTATTTATATCTACTCTTGTATAGCGAGAAAAACACTCTTAGGAAAAAGACTTGAGCGAGAGTTTAAATATTTTGAAGATATTGCCCCAACAAGTGGTTTTTTCACCTATGGTGAGTATTACAGCACAAACAAAACAAATGCTCTTCTTAACTGTACAACAACCATTTTAGTTCTCTCTGAATCTAAACAAACAAATAAAACACACAAACAAACAATGCCAAAAAACCTTGAAAATACGACCTTTCAAGCTTTGACCCATTTTATAAAACAAACCGCAAACGAGTTAGACAAAAATACCAAACTCCTACAAGAATATAAAAATGTTGTAGATGAAAGCTCTCTTATTTCTAAAAGTGATATAAATGGAACTATCACCTATGTAAATAAAAACTTCTGTGATGTTAGTAAGTATAGTAAAGATGAGCTCATTGGTGCAAACCATAATATTATTCGTAATCCAAAGATGCCAAAGAGTACCTTTAAAAATATGTGGAAAATACTCCGTGAAAAAAAAGTTTATAAAGGAATACTCTCAAATAAAGCCAAAGATGGTTCACTCTATTATGTTGATGCAACCATCATGCCTATTCTTGATAAAGAAGGAAAAATTGAAGAGTTTATCTCTATCAGAAAAAATATCACTAAAGAGATAGAATCAAAACTACGAATAAAAGAGAAAGAAAAACTCATCAAAGCTATCTTTGATAATCAAGATAGTATCGTCATACTCGCATCTAAAGATAAAGGTATCCAAAAAGTGAATAAAAAACTTTTTGAATATCTTGAGTATAAAGACTTTGAAGACTTTAAAAAGCAACATAACTCTGTCTGCGAGCTTTTTATTCGAGAAAAGGGTTATATAAATATTATCGATAATCCCAATATTTTTGAATATGTTGCTCTAAACGCAGTAAATACTAATAAAGTCAAAATGAAAATCAAAGATGGCACTATACACACTTTTAAAATTGCTGTTAAACCCATAAATTATCAATATATTATCAATCTTTATGACATCACTGATTTTGAAGATGCACTACTAAAAGCAAATCTTTCTGAAAAAGCAAAAGCAACATTTTTAGCAAATATGTCGCATGAAATACGTACACCATTGAATGGTATCATAGGTTTTACAGATATTTTAAGAAAAAAGAAACTTGATCAAGAGTCGCAAAAATATGTTCAAATTGTTCATAACAACAGTGAAACACTCTTAAATATTGTCAATAATATTCTAGATTTTTCAAAAATTGAAGATGGAAAATTTACGCTAAATAATACAGTATGTAACTTTAAACAAAATATTCAAAATGCACTTGAAACATTTGAATCTTTAGCATATAAAAAAAATATATTTTATAATGTAAAAATTGACAAAAATATACCGACACAATTACAATGTGATATACAAAGACTCAAACAAGTAATAAACAACCTTATAAGTAATGCCATAAAGTTTACTCCAGAGAATGGAAAAATAGATGTACAAATCAAACTTCAAAATATAACAA
Organism: Sulfurimonas sp.; assembly: GCF_026988655.1. Classification (GTDB taxonomy): domain Bacteria; phylum Campylobacterota; class Campylobacteria; order Campylobacterales; family Sulfurimonadaceae; genus Sulfurimonas. The sequence continues at coordinate 32,229 of NZ_JALSKT010000041.1, forward strand.
ACAATAGCGCAAAAATATATTTTTCTGTAAGTGATAATGGCATTGGTATAGCAAAAGATAAAATAAGTTCTATATTTGAATCATTTTCACAAGCTGATAATTCTATCAGTAAAAAGTATGGGGGAACAGGTTTAGGTTTAGCTATAAGTAATCAGTATATCAAACTTATGAACTCTAACATAGAAGTTCAAACACAAGAGAACAAAGGGAGTACATTTTACTTTTCACTGCAACTCCCAATAGTAAAACTTCCAAACGCAGTAGATATACAAAAAACAGTATCCAATAAATATGAAGGAAAAGTTTTAATTGTAGAAGATAATACTACAAATCAATTACTTCTAAGTCTGTTGTTAGAACAAAAAAATATATCTTGTGATATAGCTAACAATGGAAAAGAAGCGCTTGAACTTATAGAAAAAAACAAAAAGTATGCTCTTCTTTTTATGGATATCAATATGCCAATATTAGATGGAATTACAACGACAAAAATTCTACGTGAAAAAAATTATACACAGCCTATTGTTTCACTCTCTGCCAATGTTATAAAAAAAGATAAAGAAAAATTTAGAAAAGCCGGTATGGATGCAAACTTAAATAAACCCATTATTCTTAGTGAACTCGAAACTATCTTAGATACATATATGCAAGTAGATAAGCCTAATACTGCGTTTGATATTATACATCCAAAAACTATTTTTGAAAAAATGTTTATTACAGATGAAAAAATGATACACAGCCTCTTAAATACCTTCGCAACAAGTGCGACAAAAATGCTTCATGAATTACAAACGAAAGGTTTGGATGAAAAACTTATTCACACTATTAAGGGAGTTTCTGGGAATCTTCGTTTTGAACATCTATATCAATTGTCAGTGCAGGTTGAAAAAGAGTTGTCAAATATGAGTGAAAAAGAAAAACAAGAGAATGAAACCCTACTCATCTCTCATTTAACGAAGTTAATAGCTCAAGTAAAAGAGTTAAATTAACTCTCTTTGATGTATGAGCAACAGTAATCTGTTACCGAATTTATTTTGATATCAAATGAAGCATTTGCTTCAACTTCAAATGATTCTGGAACATTTAGTGTTTTCCACTCTTCACCTGGTAGCTTTATACTAACATCACCACTGAGTATCTCCATGATCTCTTTATCAGCAGTATTAAAAGTATATTCACCCTCAAGCATAATTCCTAATGATTTCACACTACCGTCTTGAAATTCCACTGTACGACTTGTTACTTTTCCATCATAGTAGATATTTGCTTCTTTTATTACTGTTACATTTTCAAATTTTGCCATATTTTAATCCTTCTTTTTTAATTTTACTCGTTGTGAATGCGTAATAGCCACTGCCATAGCATCAGAGATATCCAAAGGTTTTATCTCTTTTTTTATATTTAAAAGCCTTTTTACCATAAAAGCAACTTGTTCTTTTTGCGCTTTTGCTTTTCCAGTAAGAGCCTTTTTCACCTGCAAGGCAGTGTATTCGTGAAATTGACCAAACTCTTGAAGTAATTTTAACATAATTGCCCCACGAAATTGGGCAAGTTTTATTGTCGTTGCTGGATTATGTGCATAAAAAATATCTTCCATTGCCACCTCATCAATTGTATGTTTTTCAAAAATTCTACCTAGTCCTTCAACCATTTGTGGTATCTGAAACTGTAAATTTTCGGCTTTCATTTTGATAAGTCCAGCCTCTATTAATGCTATTTTTCCGTTTTCTAATGAAATAAGTGCATAACCCATATTTCTTGTACCCGGATCTATTCCTAGTATTGTCATTTGCGAATTATAACACAATAAAAAAAGTTATTCACATATGTGACAAGGGAGTTATTCACATATTTTTAACCCTATCTTATGGTTATTCAGTGTATTATTCACATATAATTTAAAAAATAAGGTTTTATGTGAATATAGGTCAAGAAGTTTTACAAGCGCTCAAAGATGAAATAACTGAACTCGAATATAACAGATATATCAAGTATCTCACTTACGACGCGAAAAAATCAACAAGTGACAGAGCAATATTTTATGCACCCAATGCTTTAGTGGTAAATTGGATTAAAAATAAGTACAATGATAAACTAGCACACCTTTTTGAAATTAAAAGCGGTTCAAAAGTTTCCATACTTATAACACTCAAAAACAAAGTGGAAACAAAAAAAGCGAAAAAAGTCACAGAGATCAAACAAACAAGCTCACTCTTAAATCCATCACACTCATTTGACAACTTTATGGTAGGTGGATCAAATCAATTTGCTTATGCAGCAGTGAAAAGTGTCAGTGAAAATGCAGGAAAAGTTTATAATCCTCTTTTTATTTATGGAGGTGTTGGACTTGGTAAAACACACCTTATGCAAGCTGCTGGAAATGTTTTTCAAAATGAAGGTAAAGTAGTTATCTACACCTCTGTTGAACAATTTTTAAATGATTTCATTCGTCATGTTCGTAACAAAACAATGGAACGCTTTCAAGAAAAATATCGTAAGTGTGATGTTTTACTTATTGATGATATTCAATTTTTAAGTAATAAAGAGGGGATTCAAGAAGAATTTTTCCATACTTTTGAAGCACTCAAAGGTGCTGGAAAACAGATTATACTTACAGCAGATAAACATCCTAAAAAAATAGGTGGTCTTGAAGCACGCCTGCAAAGTCGCTTTGAGTGGGGTCTTGTTGCCGATATTCAACCACCCGAACTTGAAACAAAAATAGCCATCATCAAGAAAAAATGTGAAATAAATAAAGTAAGATTAAATGAAGACATTGTAAATTACATCGCAACCGTTATAGACTCTAATGTTCGTGAAATAGAAGGAATTCTCTCAAAACTTCATGCTTATTCCCAACTTATGCATGTTGACATTGACCTTGAGTTTACAAAAAATGTTCTTAAAGATCAAATGAATGAAAATAGAGCCAATCTCACAATGGAAATCATCACAGAAGTGGTCGCAAAAGATTTAAATATCAAACCAAGTGAGATCCGTTCAAAAGGACGTAGTAAAAATATCGTTTATGCTAGACGTATATGCATCTATATTTGTCGTGAATTAACGCAAAATACAATGCCACAACTTGCACAATACTTCGGTATGAAAGACCATACAGCAATTTCACATACTATTAAAAAAATAAATAATCTTATAAAAGATGATGAAGACTTTAGAGTAAAAATCGAAGAATTGACAAACAAAATAAGTTCGAGTTCTTAGTTTCTTCTAAAAAAATTAAAAAAAAAGATATAATTGTGAAAGTGAATAGATGTGAATGAAAGCAAAAGAGTTCATCACATCAATACAAGAGCTAGTCTAGGGCATTTAAAGAATATTTTCACTTATTCACATGCACCTACTACTACTTACTAAAATTATATAAATATATAGGGATTTAAAAGATGAAAATTACGATATCAAAATCGATATTAGAAAACATACTTATTCATTCAGGACCTTTTCTAGAAAAAAAAGATACTTCACAAATTACATCGCATGTATATTTAAACGCAGCTAATGGAAACTTAACAGTTAAAGCTACTGATTATGAGATAGGTTTTTTAGTTACTACTGATACACTAACTATTCATGAAGAAGGAAGTATCACTGCTAATGGTAAAAAATTTCTTGACATAGTAAGAATACTAAAAGATGGAGAAATTAATTTAGAAGTTAAAAATGATAATCTTTTAATTTCTCAATCACATTCAAACTTTAAACTACCAACATTTTCATATAATGAGTTTCCAGAATTTCCATCATATGAAGGTAAAGCTAGAATTTCCATTGAATCACATACACTTATAGAATCATTAAAAAAAATCACACCAGCTATAGATACAAATAATCCAAAATTTGAACTCAATGGTGCCTTAATCGACATTAAAAAAGATGCTATTAATTTTGCTTCCACTGATACAAGAAGATTAGCAGTTGTTACTTTACATAATCAAAGCGAAAATGAACTATCAATTATTATCCCTAAAAAAGCAATTGTAGAAATTCAAAAACTTTTCTTTGACAATATAGAACTTTATTATGATGAAACAAATCTTATTATTCATTCACAACAATACACTTTCTTTACAAAACTTATTAATGGAAAATTTCCTGAATATTCAAGAATAATTCCAAAAGAAACAACACATAATTTAGTACTTCCTAAAGCGATGATGATTGATTCCATCAAACAAATCACTACAATCTCAACAGATGTAAAAATTACTTTTTTAAATGAGACTATATCTTTTGAATCACTTAGTGATGATAATATTGAAGCAAAAACTGAAATAACATTTCAAACAGGTTTTAGTGAACCCTTTGCTATTGCTATTAACTCCAAATATCTATTAGATTTTTTAAATTCTATTAACTCACCAGAGTTTCATATAGGTTTAAATGAAGGAAATCTTCCTTTCATTTTAAAAGATGAAAACTTCATTACAGTTGTTATGCCTATAGTCATTTAAGCAATAAATACCCATAAAAACTTCTTTTTAGCTATTTTTAGATAAAATAGCTCTAATAATGGCAATTGGAGTTATTTTATGGAACAAAATTACGGTGCAAGTAATATCAAAGTCCTTAAAGGTCTTGAGGCAGTTCGTAAACGTCCTGGTATGTATATCGGTGACACAGGACATCGTGGTCTTCATCATTTAGTTTATGAAGTTATTGACAACTCAATAGATGAGGCGATGGCTGGTTATTGTGACACAATCACAATAACACTTACAAAACGCGGTACTTGTATCGTTAGTGATAATGGTCGTGGTATTCCTACAGATATGCACCCTACAGAGGGAATGAGTGCAGCTACTGTAGTTTTAACTGTACTTCATGCTGGTGGTAAGTTTGATAAAGATACTTACAAAGTCTCTGGTGGACTTCATGGTGTTGGTGTTTCAGTTGTAAATGCATTATCATCTGACTTGCATATGACAATTTACCGTGATGGTAAAATTCATGAACAAGATTTTAAGATGGGTATTCCTCAAGAACCTCTTGCTGTCACTGGTTCTACTCGCAAAACAGGTACTACGATAGAGTTTAGTGCTGATCCTTCTATATTTACAGAAACAGTGACTTTTGAATATGATTATCTTGCTAAAAGATTTAAAGAACTTGCATACTTAAATCCATTTATTACTATAAAATTTAATGATGAGAGAACAAGTAAAAAAGAAGTCTATCATTTTGAGGGTGGAATTGCTCAATACGTCACTGATATGAATAAAAAAGAAGTTGTAGCAAATGTGTATAGCTTTAGTGGTAAAGCAGATGACATTGAATTTGATATAGCTATCATGTATAACGATTCTTATGAAGAAAAACTTGCTTCATTTGTAAATAATATCCGTACTCCAAATGGTGGAACACACGAAGCAGGTTTTCGTGCTGGACTTACCCGAGTAATTTCAAATTATAATTCTAAAAATGGTGCTGTAAAAGAAAAAGATGTAAAAATATCTGGAGATGATGTAAAAGAAGGTCTTATTGCTATCGTTTCAGCTCGTGTTCCTGAACCTCAATTTGAGGGACAAACAAAAGGAAAACTGGGAAATACTTATGTTCGCCCACTTATTCAAAAAGCAACAGGTGAAGCTCTAAGTAAATATTTCGAAGAAAATCCGATCGAAGCAAAAGCCATAGTTTCAAAAGCATTGATGGCAGCACGTGGTCGCGAGGCAGCAAAAAAAGCAAGAGAATTAACACGTAGAAAAGATTCTATGAGTGTTGGAACACTTCCAGGAAAACTTGCAGATTGTCAAAGTAAAGATGCTAGTATTTGTGAACTCTATCTTGTGGAAGGGGATTCAGCGGGTGGTTCTGCAAAAATGGGACGTGATCGTGTATTTCAAGCAATTTTACCACTCAAAGGTAAGATTTTAAATGTTGAAAAAGCACGTTTGGAAAAAATTCTCAAATCTGATGAAATTACCAATATGATTACAGCTATGGGTTGTGGAATTGGTGAAGAGTATAACGAAGAAAAATTGCGTTATCATAAAATTATCATCATGACGGATGCCGATGTTGATGGTTCCCATATACAGACCTTGCTCCTTACTTTCTTTTTTAGATATTTCCGTGATATTGTTGAAAAAGGTTATCTCTATCTTGCACAACCACCATTGTATCGTTACTCAAAAGGTAAGAAAAAAGAGATATATTTTAAAGATGACAGAGCAATGAATGATTATCTTATTGACAATGGTATTGAATCTTTAGAAGTTGATGGAATTGGTCATGATGATTTGGTAGCTTACTTTAAAATGGTTGACCATTATGCTTCTTCCCTTGAAGCCTTAGAGCGTCGTTATTCCCTTGTGAAACTTATTCGTCATTTTATAGAAAATCCAGACTTAATTGCTTTACCTGCTAAAGAAATATTCCAAGAGAGTAAAAAATATTTAGAATCTATTAACAATAATATTTTAACCTATTCAATAGATGAAGAAAATAATGAAGTTCATCTTTTTGTACAAACTGAAGGTGGAATGGAAGAGTTACTTATCAATGATGATTTGTTTGCTGCACCACATTTTAATGAAGCAAGTTTTGTTTTTAAGAAGATTCAAGAGTGGGATATAAAACTTCCAAAAGACATCATTGAAGAGTTAAATGATGTCAAAGAGTATGCTAAAAAAGGTGCTTATATTCAACGTTACAAAGGTTTAGGTGAAATGAATCCTGAACAACTTTGGGAAACAACAATGACACCTGAAAATCGTGTTCTTTTACAAATAAATATTGAAGATGCTGAAGTTGCTTCTGATGCCTTTACACTTTTTATGGGTGATGAAGTTGAACCTCGTCGTAATTATATAGAAACACACGCAAAAGATGTTAAACATTTGGATGTTTAACACTTAGTATGCTACTTCCCCAAACAAAAGAGAGAGAGTACCGTTTTAGGTTGGCACTTAGAATGGGACTTCCTATTTTTGCACTCATTATTGCATTTACTTCTCATACATTAGTTAGTAATTACAACACACTTAACACCTCTTTTTATATTGAAGCAATTGCATTGCTTTTTGTCAGTGTATATTTTATTTTATATCTTATTTATGCAGGTTTTAATGTCAAGATTACTGATGATGTGACAAAAACATTTAGTCGAGAATATCTTTATAATTATCTCAATAAAGAAATAAAAAATAAAAAAGAGTACACTTTAATACTTTTGAATATAGATAATCTTCATGACATTAACAAAATGTACGGTATTAAAAATGGAGATAAAGTCCTTAAAAAAGTAGTGGAATGGATTAACTCTTATATGAAAAATGAAGGCATAGAAAACTTTCCGCTTGGGCATATTAAAGGAGGAGATTTTATATTAGGACTTGAAGGTTCAAAAGATAAATATAGTACTATATTGGACTTGATGTGTTTAAAATCAAATGAATTAAAAGTTGATGATATAGAGATTAAGTTTTCTGGTGCGATTACTGATACGAACTACTCACAGGATCTTGATTATCTTATTGAACATCTTTTTGAATTACAAAGCAAGAAAAAAAATCTGAAAAATGAAGATATTATTAACCCAAATGAACTTGAAAAAATTGTGATAGACTCTTTGTCTAAACGCAGTTTTACTTTGATGGAGCAGGATGTTTATGAAGGAAATAAGAGTGTATTTAAAGAAGCTTTTATAAGGCTAAACGCAGCTAATGGCAAAATAATTCATCCAAAATCATATAGAAAAGTCTTAAATAAACTCTCTTTAGGAGTGGATTTTGATTTAATGGTTATTGAAGAAATTATTACAAAGTATGCGGACAAACAGCGCTATGCAATTAATATATTTCCTACATCTTTGAGAAACGATAAATTTTTAACGAAATTAAAAGAGTTACTAAAAGAATATAACAATTCTAAAATAATACTTATCTTATCAGAAATGGAATATTACAGTTTTATAAAAAGATATAACAGTATTATAGATTCATTACGAAAGATGGATGTTTGGATTGCTATAGATAGATTAGGTTCTATTCATACAAGCTTTTTATATCTTCGTGAACTTGAGATTGATATAGTTCGTTTTGATACCTATTATTCAAATGATAAAAAATTACAAAAAAACTTGAGTATTATTGAGGGATTTCAAACTATGGCACAAGAAAAAGGTGTAAAGACCTGGATGAAAAATATTGAAAACAAAGAAAGCCTTGCTATGGCTCAAAAGATAGGTATTAATTATATTCAGGGTAAAGTTTTATCAAATTTAGAACTTGAGAGATAATTTTTTAGCCATATAATTGCCTCTTGTTTATCTTTAAACTCCTCTCTCATTTGTGCTTCATATGCTGCGTTTAAAATAATTCCAAACTCTTTGGAAGCCTTTAAACCCTCTGCTTGTAAGTCTCTGCCAAGTATTAGTGGTTTCGCTTTTTGATTATAAATGTGTAAAGCTTTTGCTGTTTTGGATATTTTATGAATCAAATCATTTTTTTTATTGTGATGCAATGCTTTTAGATATCTAAGATAGAGAGAAATATTTACTTTACAAGCAAGTTTATACAAGGTGTAATTATTATAATTTTCTAAGGATAACTGCGTTTGAGTGAGTAGTAAAACACTTTTAATCAACTCTTTGTCATTTGTTATTTTACTAAGAAAGCTTTGTGTCTGTGAATAAGTAAATTTTGAACTTAGAAGAGAAAAGAAGATGATAAGATTTGTTTTTTCATCTTTGCTTGATTGTTTACTATATACATCTAAGCTTTGTAGTATTAAATTGTACTTTTCATCACTCAAATTCTTAAACTCTTGAAAAAATATAAAACCATCAATCTCTTTTAAAAGTCTGAAACCTAAAGAAGGTTTAGGAGATTTTAAAAGTATTTTTTTTATTTCATCAAAAATTCGTTCACGTGGGAGTTGAAGAAGTACATTGTCATGCATCATCATTTTGCACTTTTGAAAAAGTAGTGCATCAAGATGTAGATTAAAACGAGAAGCAAACATGATAGCCCGTAAAACACGAAGAGGATCCTCATCAAATTTTTTCAGGTCTACAGCTCTTAAGAGATGGTTTTTCAAATCTTCTAAACCAGAAAAAGGATCTAGAAGTTCTTTTTTTTGTACATCATAACCCATAGCATTTATGGTAAAATCTCGCCTAGAAGAAGCATCTCTAAAGTTAAGTGAAGTATCTATACTCACCTCAAAGCCTTGATGTCCTTGTGCAATTTTATTGTCTTTTCTTGGGAGTGAAAAATCAAGATCAAGAGTATGAAATATAAGCTTACAAATACCAAAATTTTTCCCCACACTGTTAACTTTTGCAAATTTTGCTAAAATCTTTTCAACTTCTTGTAGTGAATTAATACCATACAGTTCTATATCAATGTCAGCAGAAGGGATATTGAGCAAAGCATCACGAACAAATCCCCCAACTATGATAGGTTTTATCCCTTTTTTATGTAGCTCATCAAAGATAATATCAAGTACTTTGGGATATTGAAGCATTTAGGTTTCCTACACAAAAAAATATTTATTGACAAGTATAACACTAATTTTACGAGGATGTAATATTTATTTAGGTATAATCGCGAAAATTTTCCAAATAAAGGAAACCCTTATGCAAAAAATAAGAAATATTGCCGTTATCGCTCACGTTGACCACGGTAAAACTACACTAGTTGATGGACTACTAGAACAATCTGGTACATTCACTGCACATGAACAACACGATGAAAGAGCTATGGATAGTAATGACATAGAAAAAGAGCGTGGTATCACAATTCTTTCTAAAAATACAGCTATTCGTTATAAAGATTACAAGATTAACATTATTGATACTCCGGGCCATGCCGATTTTGGTGGTGAAGTTGAACGTGTTCTTAAAATGGTTGATGGTGTTTTAGTTCTTGTTGATGCGTATGAGGGTGTAATGCCTCAAACAAAATTTGTTGTAAAGAAAATGTTAGCACTTGGTAAAATGCCAATTGTTGTAATCAATAAAATTGACAAACCTTCTGCTGAGCCAGATCGTGTTGTTGATGAGATGTTTGACCTTTTTGCAGACATGGATGCAACAGATGAACAACAAGATTTTCCAGTTATCTATGCAGCTGCACGTGATGGTATAGCTAAAACAGATATGGCTGACCCTGATGGTAACTTTGAGTGTATTTTTGAAGCAATTATCAACGAAGTTCCACAGCCAGAAGGTTCTCCTGAAAACCCACTTCAAGCACAAGTATTTACACTTGATTATGACAACTATGTTGGTAAAATCGGTATTAGCCGTATCTTTAATGGTACTGTAAATAAGGGTGATAACATTATGCTTGCAAAAGCTGATGGTGAAATGGTTAAAGGGAAAATTTCTAAACTTATCGGTTTTCATGGTCTCAATCGTATGGAGATTGATCAAGCAGAAGCTGGTGATATTGTAGCATTTGCTGGAATGGAAACTGTTGATGTTGGAGATACTGTTTGTGATCCAACTAATCCTGTTGCACTTGATCCTATGCATGTTGAAGAGCCAACTTTGACAGTTGTATTTGCTGTAAATGATTCTCCTTTGGCTGGAAAAGAGGGGAAACATGTTACTTCAAACAAACTACGCGAACGTTTAGAATTTGAGATGAATACAAATGTTGCAATGCGTCTTGAAGTTGTTGGTGAGGGTAAATTTAAAGTTTCAGGTCGTGGTGAACTTCAAATTACTGTTCTTGCAGAAAATATGCGTCGTGAAGATTTTGAGTTTAGTATTTCTCGTCCAGAAGTTATTACAAAAGAGATTAATGGTGTGAAATGTGAACCATTTGAGCATTTAGTGATTGATGTTCCTGAAGATTTATCTGGTGGTGTTATTGAAAGACTTGGTAAACGTAAAGCTGAAATGAAGTCAATGTTACCAATGGGTCAAGGTTTCCAAAGAATCGAGTTTGAAATTCCTGCTCGTGCATTAATTGGTTTCCGTGGACAATTTTTAACAGATACAAAAGGAGAGGGTGTTATGAACCACTCTTTCTTAGAGTTCCGTCCATATAGTGGAAATGTTGAATCAAGAAGTTATGGTGCACTTATCTCTATGACAAATGGTTCTACTTTAGCATTTTCACTTTTTGGTATTCAAGATCGTGGAACACTTTTCATCGGTGTTCAAACAGAAGTATATGAGGGTATGATTATTGGTGAGCATTCTCGTCAAAATGACCTTGTTGTTAATCCTATCAAAGGAAAAGCACAGTCAAATGTACGTTCAAGTGGAGCTGATGAAGCTATTAAACTTGTTCCATACAGAGATATGTCACTAGAGCGTGCTTTAGAGTGGATTGAAGATGATGAACTTCTTGAAGTTACTCCTAAAAGTATTCGTATTCGTAAAAAATTTCTTACAGAAAACGAAAGAAAACGTAACTCACGTAAGTAAAACTTACATTTTGGGCTTTTGCCCAAAATTTTTCTTCTTTAATTAAATTTCTTAAAAAATTCTACTACTCTTTTTTCCATCCAATATTGCGGTTTTAAAAAACTTCCTGAAATAAATCCCACATGTCCACCGTGTTCACTGACTTCTAAAGAGATACTCTCTGAGAGTTCTACTGCGTTTGGCAATACTTCTGGTGTCATAAAAGGGTCATCTTTGGCATGGATGATAAGCGTAGGAATATGTATCTGTTTTAGATACTGTCTTGCGCTTGATTTTTCATAATACTCTTTTGCAGAGCCAAATCCATGAACAGGTGCAGTATAGGCATCATCAAACTTCCAAAAAGTATCAAGAGTGCTAACTTCTTGTTCTTTAAGATGCAGTAGTTTTTGCATATCAAATTTTTTATATTTTTTAAGGAGAGCTGCGTTTAGATCTTTGAGTAGATGGGCTTGATAAATTTTGGCAAAACCACTGTTCATATGTGTCGCACAGATATCTAAACGCAGTGGAGGTGAAACGCCAACTGCTGCGTTTAGGATGCACTGTTCTTTTTTCTCTCCAAGGAGTTTTAGGAGCATATTAGCCCCAAGTGAGTAACCAACGGCAAAGAGTTTAGCTTTTGGGTATCTTTTTTTGACACTTTGGATAAATTCAAAAGCATCTTGGGTATCTCCACTATGATAGGAGCGGGCTTTTGCATTTTCTTCATCCCCACAACCACGAAAATGCATCAAAACACTACTAAATCCAGCATTTTGTAGTTCTTGCATAGTCCCTTGAATATAAGGAGATTTGTAAGAACCGGCTAGTCCATGAAAAAGAGTAACGATAGGCGTGTTGTCTTGATGATTTTGAATTTTATGCCAAAAACACTCTACAAAATCCCCATCACTGAGTATGAATTTTTCTCTTTCAAAATGTATAGCTGAGAGTTTTCTAAAAAAAGTGGCATAGATAGTCTGTAAATGCCCATTTTTTAATCCTAATGCTGGTTTAAACTGCTTATTCATTTCTAACCTTTATTGAGTAAGGCATCTTATCAAAATTTTATGTATAGATGGATATAATCTCTTACTTAAATCAATCGGAGAAGCCACTATGCAAAGAAAAGAAATATATAATCCTGACTCAACAGAAAGTGTAAATGATAGGAGAGTATTTGGTGGTAATCCGACAGGTATATTTGAACTCAACAAGATTAAATACCAATGGGCATATAACCTTTGGGAGATGATGTTAAACAACACATGGTTCCCTAAAGAAGTAGATATGACTAGAGATGTGAATGACTATAAACAACTCACAGATGCTGAAAAAACAGCCTATGATAAAGCGCTTTCACAACTTATCTTTATGGACTCATTGCAAACAAATAACTTAATTGACAATGTAAATCCTTATGTAACAGCTCCAGAGATCAACCTAATCTTGGTTCGCCAATCTTTTGAAGAAGCCCTACATTCACAAAGTTATGCTGTTATGGTGGACTCTATCTCAACAAATTCTGATGAGATTTATGACCTGTGGCGTCGAGATATGATGCTAAAACATAAGAATGATGCCATCGCTGGCGTGTATCAAGAACTTGCAAAAAATCCAACAGATACGAACTTCGTAAAAGCTTGTTTTGCAAACCAAATTTTAGAAGGTATCTATTTTTACAGTGGTTTTACATACATCTACACGCTTGCACGTTCTGGAAAGATGCTTGGTTCTGCACAGATGATTCGCTTTATTCAAAGAGATGAAGTGACACACTTGGTACTTTTTCAAAATCTTATCAATACACTAAGAAAAGAGCGTGCTGAGCTTTTTACGGATGAACTGAGAGCTGAAGTCATTGAGATGTTTAAAGAAGCGGTGAAACTCGAAACAGAATGGGGAAAATATATCACACAGGGTCAAATTCTTGGTCTTACAAATGACATCGTTGAACAATACATACAATATCTTGCAGATGATAGATTAAACTCAGTAGGTTTTGATAAAATTTACAACGTAAAAAATCCTATCAAATGGGTAGATGACTTCGCAAAATTTAATGACCAAAAAACAAACTTCTTTGAAGGAAATGTAACGAACTACTCAAAAGGTAGTTTGACATTTGATGATGATTTTTAGAAAGTGCGGCATTTTTGTAGGATGAGCAATGCTCAGTTAAGTCTTAAGACAGCCTTGCAGAGGGAACCGCAACCTCTTTATTATAGCCCACTCGTTTCTCACTCGGATAAACTATCGTTGTTATGATATAATTGTTTCCATTAAAGGAAATTGAAATGTCAAAAATAGTTTTAGGATTAGACTTAGGAATAACTTCAATAGGTTGGGCTTTAGTTGATATTGATGAAAAAAATCTTCAAAATAATAAGATTATAGATAGTGGTGTAAGAATTTTTACAATTGCTGAACACCCAAAAGATGGTAAATCTTTAGCCCTTCCAAGACGTGAAGCTAGAAGTGCAAGACGAACTACAAAACGAAAAGCTCAAAAACTTCGAGCTATCAAAAGACTCCTTATAAAAAATAAAATTATTTCCCAAGAGGAACTAGATAATCTTTTTCTAGGTAATAAAGGGCAAAAAGACGTTTGGGATTTGAGAAAAGAAGCACTTTATAGAGAGTTAAACAACAAAGAGCTCTCACGTATCATGATACACCTTGCAAAGCATAGAGGTTATTTCTCAAATCGTAAAAGTGAACAACCTGATAAATCAGATAAAGAAGCTAAGGCTGTTTTAGGTGGGATCGAAAAAAATAAAGATATTATAAATTCTCAAAATTACTTGACTATTGGTGAATACATATCTACAAAACCTAAAAAACGAAATGGTAAAGATAAAGAGGGAAAATTAAATTATGAAAACTCTGTAGAGAGATATATGCTTATTGATGAAATAGATACTATATTTGATAAACAAAAGCACTTTGGCAGCTCTTTAGTTAATGATGACGTACTTCAAACGTATAAAAAGATAGCCTTTGAACAGAGGCCTTTAAAGTCAGTTGCCCATATGGTTGGGAAATGCCCATTTGAAACAGATGAACTTAGAGCATCTAAAAGCTCCTATACTTTTGAATACTTTAGAGCTTTGCAAAAACTAAAAAATTTAAGAGTGATAAATGAAGATGGCTATGAAATGCCACTTATATTTGAGCAGATTGAACAAATAATAAGAGAGGCTAAAAAGACTAAAAACTTTACTTACAAGTCCTTTAAAAAACTTTTTCCACAGTATAGAGATATGAAAATTAAAGGGCTTATATATCATGATCATAAAACAGGAGAGATAAAAGATTCTGAAAAAGTTAAGTTTTTGGACTTTAGTGCATTTCAAGCAATGCAAAAAAATATACAAGGGGTAGATAACCTTTACTGGAATACTATAGAAAATGATAGTGATGTTTTAGATGTAATTGCAACAATTTTGACAACTGAGAAAAATGATGCAGAGGCGATGAAACAGCTTCAAGGAATAATAGAACATCAAGAAGTTTGTGATGCTTTGCTCTCTTTATCGTTTTCTAAATTTGGGCATCTGAGCAACAAAGCTTTACGGAAAATCATTCCAGAACTTGAAAAAGGGTTTGATTACGATGTAGCTTGCAAAAATGCAGGTTATGACTTTCAAGCTATATTTAAAGGGGATAAATCTCTTCTTTTGCCATCTCTTTCAAAACAAGAAAACTTGGAAATGACAAACCCTGTTGTTAAAAGAGCTATGGCACAGATGCGTTTAGTTTATAATGCAATTGCTAGAAAATATGGAGCAATAGATGCTGTTCATATAGAGTTGACCAGAGAAATAAAAAATTCACATGATGATAGAAAAAAAATAGAAAAAGCTCAAGGGGAGTTCAGAGAAACAAAAGAGAGAGCACGAGAACAGGCTAGTGATAAGTTAGGTAAAGAGCCAAATGCAAAAGAACTTTTGAAATTTCGTCTTTGGGAAGAACAAGGTGGACACTGTATTTACAGCGGTAAATATATAAACCCAGATATTTTACTTGACCCTTACACTACAGAAATTGACCATATTCTTCCATATAGTCGTTCTCTTGATGATAGTTTAAATAATAAAGTTCTTTGTTTAACAAAAGAGAATCAAGAAAAGGGAAATAAAACGCCCTTTGAGTATATTGACGAGGATAAATGGAATGAATTTGCAGGGAGAGTTGAGGGGCTTAAAAATCTTAAATATGCTAAAAAAAGTAGACTTTTAAAGAAAAATTTTGATGAGAACAGTGAACTTGCTTTTAAAGAGAGAAATAAAAATGATACTTCTTATATATCTATCTTTATTAAAAATTATATAGAAGCTCATATAGAGTTTAAAAAATCACATATGAAACGTCATGTATTTACTATGAATGGAATGCTTACCTCACAACTTCGTTATAAATGGGGTGTAGGTGATAAAAATAGAGATACGCATCTTCATCATGCAGAAGATGCAATCATTTTGGCATTTGCAACACAAAGTATGGTCAAAAAGCTTTCTGATGTCTCCTCACGAAGAGAGAGTGAGGGCTTTAAATATAAAACAAAAGAAGAAAAAGCAAAATATTTAAGATTTGTAGCTCCTATGGAAGATTTTCATAAAAAAGTACAAGAGAGTGTGGGGGATATATTTGTTTCTCATATGCCTAGAAGAAAAATTAGTGGGGCTGCTCATAAGGCTACAATCTATAGTAACAAAACACTAAGTATGAAAAAAGAAAATGGTAAAATTGATCTCCTTAAAGGTGGAAGCATACAAAACAATGTAAAGTTAAAACATGGACTTGCTTTGAATGATTCAATGCCAAGAGTTGATTTATTTCAGAATAAAAAAACAAAAAAATATTATTTGGTTCCAATTTACATTAGTGATTTTGTAAAAGATAAATTACCAAACAAAGCAATTGTTGCAGCAAATAAACCTTGGATAGAGATGGATGATGAGTATGAATTTAAATTTTCTTTTTATAAGAGGGATTTGATAGAGCTTAAGAGCAAAAAAACTGCTAAAAAGGAAGAAATTCAAGTTCTTGGCTATTACGATTCGACACATAGTGGAACAGCTAATATTTCTATTTTATCTCATGATGGAAAGCAAGAATATAACTTTGGTTCACAAAATTTAGTTTTTATAAAAAAATATCAAGTAGACGCATTAGGCAACTATATTGAAGTAAAGAGTGAAAAACGACAAGGAACTATTAAAGAGGGTAGAGCAAAACGTAAAGCAAGCTAGGAGAAGATTATGAGTGCATGGCGAACGATACTCGTTACTAAACCTTGTAGGCTTAGTATGAAAAATAAGCAACTTGTTTATGAACCTCAAAGTCAAGAGAAGATAACGGTAGCATTGGAAGATATAACAGTTATAGTCATTGAAACTAATCAAGCCATCTTAACAACTGCACTACTTAGTGAATGTGCGGAAAAAAATATAGTGCTATTTAGCTGTGATAACTATCATATGCCAAATGGATGCTTTACTCCTTTTCATCAACACTCAAGACTCTCTCAAGTAGCCCATATTCAAAGAGATATAAAATTACCACTTAAAAAACAAATTTGGCAAAAAATCATAACACAAAAAATCATAAATCAATCACAGCTTTTAAGTTACTTTAAAAAAGACAACATACAACTTGAACTTCTTACAAACAAGGTAAAATCAGGTGATAGTGAAAATTTGGAAGCTTTGGCGGCAAGAAGGTATTGGCAGTTACTTTTTCATGATTTTACACGAGATCAAAAAAAAGGAGATCCTAGAAATATAGCACTTAATTACGGCTATGCCATCATTCGTGGTGCAGTGGCTCGTTCTTTAGTATCTTATGGATTGTTACCGACATTTGGAGTTTTTCATAATTCGCAACTTAATGCGTATAATTTAGCAGATGATATGATAGAGCCACTTAGACCAATGGTAGATATGGTTGTTAAAAAGCTAGAGATTGAAGATGAACTTGATGTTAATTTGGGTACAAGTGTAAAATCTGCTCTCTTAAATGTGTTAGTTATGCAGATGAAGCTAAATGGTGAAAATATCACTGTATTAAGTATTTGTGACATAATGGCACATACTTTTGTAAAAGCAATCAAATATAATGATGTTGGTATGTTAAAGCTACCATCAATAGTATGAGTGAGTCTAAGTATATGTGGATTTTTGTATTTTTCGATTTACCTACAAAAACAAAAAAAGAGCGTAAAACGTATACAAGTTTTAGAAAATTTTTACTCAAAGATGGTTTTATAATGATGCAGTTTTCTGTTTACGCGAGAATCTGTAAAGGTGATGACAGCATAGAAACTCACAAAAAAAGAGTTAAAGAGCATATACCATCTAAGGGACATATACGAATGCTTTCTATTACAGATTTGCAATATTCAAAGATGGAAACGCTTATAGGTGTAAAAAAAGAGGAAGAAAAATTAGGGAAACAACAACTTTTACTTTTTTAGTAAATAGTGTAGAAATGAAACAGATTTTAGTTAACTCTAAGGAAAATATAGTTTTTTTAAGGCGAATAACTTTGAAAAAATAACCTAAATAGAAAATAATTTAAATTATTTTGGTGTTTTTTTTAAGAAAAATAAGCCATAAACCCATCAGTATAAGGGGTTTGTAGGCTTCTAGTATAGCACATCCGAGTGAGAAAGGGGGCTATAACAACTTTTTATAGATAGCCAAGGTCGCTGTCAGTATAGCACATCCGAGTGAGAAAGGGGGCTATAACATTCGTCAGGAATAGAAATATCAATAAGCTAGTATAGCACATCCGAGTGAGAAAGGGGGCTATAACAGTGGAGGGATTGCTTGAAGATGATGGCAAAGTATAGCACATCCGAGTGAGAAAGGGGGCTATAACCTTGTTATCAATACCATCAAGTGAACCCTGAGTATAGCACATCCGAGTGAGAAAGGGGGCTATAACTGGACACTACTACAAAAAAAGTAATTCTAAAGTATAGCACATCCGAGTGAGAAAGGGGGCTATAACTGTATATTTAATCACGCAAAGCCTTTCTCTAGTATAGCACATCCGAGTGAGAAAGGGGGCTATAACGTTTTATGCTCTGCAATATTATTAATTTCAAGTATAGCACATCCGAGTGAGAAAGGGGGCTATAACGCAATAGAACATTTTGATTTGGAAATTATTAGTATAGCACATCCGAGTGAGAAAGGGGGCTATAACTGTTTTTTTAATGATAGTTTAGATTTTTTAAGTATAGCACATCCGAGTGAGAAAGGGGGCTATAACTTCCACTTCACATAATATAATTTCTTCAACAGTATAGCACATCCGAGTGAGAAAGGGGGCTATAACAGGAGCAGGATATAAACGCTCTAAAGCTATAGTATAGCACATCCGAGTGAGAAAGGGGGCTATAACTAATAATGTTGAAAAGATTGTTAAAGCTTTAAGTATAGCACATCCGAGTGAGAAAGGGGGCTATAACCAATTGACAGGCTTAGGCGTATAAAGTGTAAGTATAGCACATCCGAGTGAGAAAGGGGGCTATAACTTTAAATGCTAGCGGTACTCCTAAACTTAGAGTATAGCACATCCGAGTGAGAAAGGTGGCTATAACCTCCAGCTGTTGGTGCTTGTGTAGACCCTCAGTATAGCACATCCGAGTGAGAAAGGGGGCTATAACTTAAAGTTAAACATAGAGGGGCAACACATTAGTATAGCACATCCGAGTGAGAAAGGGGGCTATAACACTGTTAATGTTTTTAAGTCAAA
>NZ_JALSKT010000042.1 GCF_026988655.1 Sulfurimonas sp.
CATGAGAATTATTTTAGCCGCTGCCTCTGGATTGTTCTTGCAAAAATCTATAGCTTCTTGTTCTGTCATAATATGTATGTTTAAGCAATTTTTGTGCCTATTTTTTTGTTTGGTGCTGAATGGTTACTATTGATGAATTTAAAAACATACTTCTATTTGGTCCTAGTGGTGTTGGTAAAACACATCTTGCAACAGCCATTGCATATGCGGCAACGCAACAAAGAATAAAAACAAAGTTCATAACTGCAGGCGACCTTATGATACAGCTAGAGAGTGCAGCTGCTACAAATAGACTAGCCAATTACTTTAAAAGAACTATTGGGATACCTAGACTACTTGTAATTGACGAGTTTGGCTATGTGAAATTTAGTGAAACGCAGGCTAATCTATTTTTTCAAATAATCAATAAAAAATATGAGCTTGGTTCCATCATAATTACATCAAATTTATCTTTTACTAAATGGAAGGAGGTTCTTAATAATGACGAAGCTTTAACAACAGCGATACTTGACAGATTGATACACCACTCACATCTTATCAATGTCACTGGAGAAAGCTATAGATTGAAACAAAAACGAGAAGCTGGTTTATTAGATATTTCAGCTAAATAGGTGTTACAAAGTGGTGCACTTTTGCACTGCGTAGTGGTGTATTTTTGGATTGCGCTTGACAATATTTCATTAAAGCCATTAAAAATAATAAATTCCATTCCCTCTTGAGTTGAAAAAAAATTTTCATCTTTTAACTTTTCTTCAGCAAGTGGTCCAATAAAACTTGGTGCATAATCGTCTATTAGTTTTTCAAATTTTGCATAACCATTTAATTTATTCATATTTAGTTTTTCCTTCATCTAACTACTTATTCATTCTAAGTATAGTGGACTTAACCTTAAATCACATTATTAATTGACATACATTATGTACCCCCTAAAAACAGAAAAGTACTCAAATATATCAAATTTAATGTCAAGTTTCCATATTTTTCAAGAAATATAATTGTCTATATTCCATTAAAAGAACGCGCATGAGGGAAGTGGATTTTTCAGGACTGACTTCTTATAAAAAAATAATGCTATAATCACGAAAATATATCATATTTCAGGACACTTTATAGATGCAATTCACCCTAGATGCCACTTCAAAAAATGCTCGTGCAGGAACGATTATAACAAAACACTCAACCATTAAAACTCCAGTATTTATGCCTGTGGGAACGATAGGAAGTGTAAAATCTTTAGATGCTCATGATGTTTTAGAGCTTTTGGGTGCTGACATCATCTTAGCAAATACCTATCATATGTACCTTCGTCCTGGCGATAAAACAGTTGCAAAAATGGGAAAACTTCATGGCTTTACAAAATACCCTAAAAGTTTTTTAACAGATAGTGGTGGATTTCAAGCATTTTCACTCTCTGATATGTCTAAACCAAAAACAGATGGCATAGAGTTTCGTTCACATATTGATGGGAGTAAACACTTTTTTACTCCAAAGAAAGTTATAGATATTCAACATAATTTGGGTTCTGATATTATGATGATACTTGATGATTTAGTCGCACTTCCTGCTACGCAAGAACGTATAAAACTCAGCATAGAGAGAACAACAGCATGGGCACAAGAGTCTATAGACTACTTTCGTGCGAAACAAAAAGAAGGTGTAGGCGTTGACCAAAATATCTTTGCCATCATTCAAGGTGGCACAGACAGAGCTTTTCGTACAAAAAGTGCTACAGAGCTTTGTGCAATGGATTATGATGGTTTTGCCATTGGTGGGCTCTCAGTTGGTGAACTTAACAATGAAATGTATGACACAGTAGAACATACAACACAGTATATGCCAAAAGACAAACCGCGCTACCTCATGGGTGTTGGTACACCTGAGGATTTGATAGAAAACATTGAACGTGGCATAGATATGTTTGACTGTGTTATGCCTACAAGAAATGCAAGAAATGGAACACTTTTTACATCATTTGGAAAGATGAATATCAAAGGTGCTAAGTTTAAAGAAGATCCAACTCCAATAGACCCAGAGTGTCAATGTCTAACATGTAAAACATACAGTCGTGCATACATTAACCATCTCTTTCGTGCCCGTGAAATAACATACTTTCGTTTGGCTACAATTCATAATCTTCACTATTATCTTAACCTTATGAGAGAAGTACGTGAAGCTATCTTAGAAGATAGATTTGCAGAGTACAAAAAAGAGTTTTACGCTAAAAGAAGTTAGCTTTGGTAGAGTTGAAATCTAAGTTTTCAACTCTACCAAACAACTCATCTCCATTATAAAGTGATTGTGCATTTTTAACAATTCTACTGCTCGTAGCGTCAAATAATACAAAATCAAACTTCTCGCCCACTGCAATAACTCCAGCTTTTTTGTTGATACTTTTGGCAGGATTTTGTGAAGTAAGCTGGACTAACTCACTCATAGTAATAAGCCCCGATTTGACAAGCTTTGTATAATACAAAGGAAGTGCATCACCCAAAGCTTCACATCCATAAGCTGCATCAAAAAATGCTACTTCTTTATTGACTGGTGAAGATGGTTGATGCAAGGTTGTGAGTACATCAATCTCTCCTCGTTTGAGTGCATTTTGTAGTTCAAGTACGTCACTCGTAGATGCTAAAGGCGGATTTAATTTTGCTGTCGTGTTAAAATCCTCACACACTTCATCTGAGTTGAGTAAATGATGGATAGAAACTTCACAACTCACCTGTACTCCTTCAGATTTTGCTTTTGTAATAAGCTCTATTGAACGTGGTGAAGCGATGGATTTAAAAAGTATCTTTATATCAAAATGTCGTGCAATTTCTATCATACGAGAAACATGCAGTATCTCACTCAGTTCAGGAATCCCAGCAAGTCCCAAGTGTGAACTCACATCACCATCAAGCATAACACCTGCGTTTATCAAAGAATTATCTTCAGCTTTACAAAAAAGTGTTACACCGTACATTTTGACATATTCGGCTATCTTAATGGCAAGATTGTTTTTTGCTATTGTGCTCATATAGGGTGCGACAACCCCTTTTTTCAAAAGAATCGCAATATCACTAAGTGTCATATCTTCTTTTAGGGCATTGAGCATAAAGTCTATCTTCATATCGTTGATATCTTTGATACCATTTTGAGCAAATTCTAAAACAACACCATTATCTATGGCAGGATTTGAATCAGCATTTAAAACAATATGTCCAACGCCACCAGTTTGAGCTTCTTGTGCTACTTGTTTGATAGCAGTTGCATTTAATGATGAATCAAGGACTCTGACATTAATATCAACAAGTTTAGGGAGCAAATAAGCACCTTGTGCATCAACAACATTTTCATCTTGCAGATTTTCACCCACTGCAACAACAATGCCATCTACAACTTTAACATCAACTTTTCTCTCACCATCTACATCACAAACTACTGCGTTTGATATAAGCATTTTAGACCACCTTCGATATAATGTCAGCATTATAAATTAATAAGGCTTAAAACTCATGAAAATTCTTGTCTCTGCTCTAGAACACTCTGCAAACGTGCATCTAAAATCTCTCAAAAATGAGCTAAGTGACGATATTGAATTTATTGGCATTTTTGATGAGAGCTTAGGTAAACCCATCGTAGATTTACGGAGCCTTGCCATCATGGGCTTTGTAGATGCCTTAAAAAAACTAAGATTTTTCTTCAAACTCAATGATGAAATGCTAGAGCTCTCTAAAGAAGCTGATAAAGTCTTACTTATAGACTCTTCAGGCTTCAATCTCCCTCTTGCAAAAAAGATAAAGAAAAAGTACCCAAAAAAAGAGATAATCTACTACATTTTACCCCAAGCTTGGGCATGGAAGAAAAAACGCATCCCTATTCTTGCAAAAACTATAGATAAATTATGTTCTATCTTGCCATTTGAGCCCGATTATTATCCAAAAAATGCTCCTATTGAGTATGTCGGACACCCTTTACTTGACCAGATTACTGCGTTTAAAACATCGCTAAACACAGTAGTACGTAATGTTGTATTTATGCCGGGAAGCAGAAAAGGCGAGATATCAAAACTGATGCCAATTTACAAAGAAGTCCTCAAAGAGTTAGATGTAAACGCAGTACTTGTCATTCCTGAGCACTTTAGCGAAGAAGAAGTCCAAAACCTTTATGGGGACATTTCAGCATTCACTATCTCACATAATCCATACAAGACACTCTACGAAGCTGATTTTGGCTTTATTTGTAGTGGAACTGCAACACTTGAGGCATCACTTATCGGTATTCCTCTTGTTTTGAGTTATATTGCAAATCCTGTTGATTACTTTATTGCAAGCCGTCTTGTAAAACTCAACTATCTTGGTCTTGGAAATATCATGTTTGAAAAATATGCCAACAAAGCTTTACATCCTGAGTTTATACAAGATGATGTAACAGTAGAAAATTTAGTAAAAGCTTACAAAAATTATGACAGAGAAGAGTTTCTGCACAACTCAAAATCTTTAAGAGATTATCTTAAACACGGAAGTTCAAAAAGAGTTGCACAGATTATAGAAGGAGATTAGTAGTCAAGGTCATAAGTGTAAAAAGCAAGTCATCTATATGATCTTGACAAATACTAAAATAATTTCAGCATCTAAATCAAAATAGTGATGAGAGATAAAATCTCGTATGCCTTTAATCTTTTTCCATTCAATTTGAGGATATTTCAGTAGAAGTTTTTTTTCAGTAATATGGTCTATCTTTTTTAAACTCTCGCCAACTGCGATGAGCTTCATACAAATACTATCAAGTTTTTCTTGCCCCTCTTTGGTATGGCAAAAATCATCTTCACATTTTGCAAATGCGCATCTTTCATGCACAATTTCTATAGCATCTATTATTTGATCTAATATTTCAACAACAAGTGTTTTATCATACATAGATACCATCTTTTTCTATACGTCTTCTTAGGGCAATGTTCATTGAATCTCTGAAGCGAATTATATCAACTTTAGTATGGAATGATTTTTCCAGTTCTTCTTTAAAATCATAGAGCTTAAAGTAATCACTCAAAGGTGTTTCAATTGCGATATCAACATCACTATCACATCTATTTTCATCACGAGAATATGATCCAAAAAGTGCAATTTTAGAGATTTGATATTTTTTCATAAAATCATTTTTATGCTCTTTAAGATAGCTAATTATTTCATTTTTTGTCATATCAATTCTCCCCTTTTTATAGTAGTTATTTAATCTTCTTTTGCTTTACGTGCTTTAATGTTAATACGTTTACCGGTTGTTTTAGGAGCATCATATCTCTCTTTTGGTGTTCCATCGTGACGATGATTTCTCTCGCCGCTTTTTCCAGAAAACAAAGCTTTTCCATTTTCATCTTTTCCTAGAAATTTATTTGGAGCTTTTTTCTTTTTCTCCCACTTTCCAGCTTTTTCATCGGACTTTTTCTCAAACTTTTCTTTTTCTTGAGTTGAGCTTTCATAACGCTTTTTAGCAACCTCTTTTATATCATCTTTTGTCATCTTTTTTCTTACAGGTGCATCTGATGTTTTACGTTCTTTTACTGGGTATGCAAAACCTTCTAAAGTTTCTTGTTTGATAGCACGACCAAGTAGGGTTTCTATAGCATAAAGTGCTTTTTGTTCGCTCTCATCTAAAAGCATCACTGCTTTTTGTACAGATTTTGAGACTCTTGCCATGTAAACAATAGCTTTTATCGGCATATCATAACTGATAAGATAGTCACAGCTTAAATCTTTATCTTTGACAAGTTCTTTATCTTCGATAACTCGCACATTTTGATTTTCTAATTTTTCTTTGATTTGTTCAGGATTTTTTGAACACATCACTAAAATATTTGCGTCTGGGTTCTCTTGGATAAGCTTGTTTAAAAGTTCTGTTTTTTTCTCAGTCGGACAGCGATAAATGCGGTGATTATTTGATTTGATTTGGATATTATTAGTTGGCAAAAGTGTTCCTATAAAAGTATTTTTTAAATTATACCCATATATGCCATAAATTATGCTATTATAGAAACATATATATAAAGGAAGTACAATTAAAGATATAACATTTAATTCACTCGGTTTATCGGCTCCGATTTTAAAAGCCATCAAAGAACAAGGATATGACACTCCGACTCCCATCCAAGCACAAGCAATACCAGTCATTTTAAACAAAAAAGACATCTTAGCAGGTGCGCAAACAGGAACAGGAAAAACAGCAGGTTTTACACTCCCACTTTTAGAGTTACTCTCTCGTTCAAAATCAACAAAACAAAGACATAAAGTAAGAGCACTTATCTTAACACCTACTCGTGAGCTTGCTGCTCAGGTTGGTGAGAGTGTTGCACTGTATGGGAAACATCTTCCATATAAATCTACTGTTATTTTTGGTGGAGTAAAAATCAACCCACAAATTACAGCACTGAGAAAAGGGATGGATATTGTCATCGCTACACCTGGTCGTTTACTTGACCATATTTCGCAAAAGACTATTGATTTACGCGAGATAGAGTTTCTCATCTTAGATGAAGCTGACAGAATGTTAGATATGGGGTTTGTGAATGATATTAAAAAGATTATAAATATCATTCCAAAAGAGCGTCAAACACTCCTTTTTTCAGCAACCTACTCTGAAGCTATAAAAAAACTCTCTAACCAGTTTTTAAATGCACCGACACTGATAGAAGTAGCACGTGCAAATACTTCAAGTGAAATAGTTAAACAAACAGTTTATCCAGTAGATAAAACTCGTAAACGTGAGCTTTTAACACACCTTATCAATGAAGGAAAGTGGCAACAAGTTTTAGTTTTTACAAGAACAAAACATATGGCAAATCGTTTAAGTGGACAACTTGAAAAAGATGGTATTACTAGTGCTGCCATCCATGGAAATAAAAGCCAAAATGCACGAACAAAATCTCTTGCAGACTTTAAAAAAGGTGAGGTTAGAGTTCTTGTTGCTACAGACATTGCAGCACGTGGAATCGACATCGACCAACTGCCTCATGTTGTTAACTTTGAG
Source organism: Sulfurimonas sp. (assembly GCF_026988655.1). Lineage (GTDB taxonomy): Bacteria > Campylobacterota > Campylobacteria > Campylobacterales > Sulfurimonadaceae > Sulfurimonas. The sequence goes on from NZ_JALSKT010000042.1 coordinate 7,003, forward strand.
CTACCAAACGTAAGTGAAGATTATGTGCATCGTATTGGGCGAACTGGTCGTGCTGGTAATGAAGGTGAAGCCATTTCTCTTGTATGTGTTGATGAAGATGAGTTTTTAGTAGGTATTGAAAAACTTATAAAAAAAGAGATTCCAAAAGTTTGGCTCAAAGGTTTTAAACCAGATCCAAGCATCAAAGCTGAACCTATCAATATGGGTGGCAATCGAGGGGCTAGAAATAAACCTCGTGGCGGAAATAGAAATGCAAGCCGCAACAGTAATTCAAGTGGCGGTAGAAATTCTTCTAGAGGGAGAAGATAACTATCGTCTGGTCATACTACGAGGCAAAAGCTTCGTAGTATAAAGTAGTTTTTATTCAGTTACATCTTTTAAAATAGATTCAAAATCTTTTTGTGCTTTTAAAAGCTCTTTTTTTGCAGCTTCATCTTCCACTTTTGCAGAACTCAGCCAGTTATATACAGCTGGAAATCCTAAGACAATTTTATCTTCATCTTTCTTTTTGTATACCATAAGTGTACATGGAGCAAATGCTGCAGCTTCAGGTCTACTTTTTGCAACGGTGTAAATAACAGGAAGTTTACAGATTGAATAACTCTCATAAAATTCAAATGGATTTTTTGGATCATCATCTAAAATATCATTATCAAAGTCCATCGTTGCTGGCATGATAAAGCCTTTTGGAGCGAAGCCACCTTCTAAGTTCATCTTTAATTCATCTCGTGCTTCATCAGCATCATCGCCATCAAGTTCATACACATAGGTTGTCACTAAGTTTCTACTCTCTTTTAAAGAGTCTTCACTCATTGTCTGTTTTGCTTTTGGTAATGCTTCTTCAAGGCTTTTAAGTGCTTTTGCTTCTATTTGTTTGAGCACATCATTGCTTTTAATCCCAATAATCTTTGCCTGTGCATCCGATGTCAATATACTTACATGAAGAGTCTTTTCCCCATTTCTTTGGTATATTCCAACGCCCATAGGCACAAAGACTCCTGCTTTTGCATCTATCTTTAAAAGCTTATAATCTAGCTTTGGTTCATACACCGTCATAAGAGTGAAAATTTCAAAATCACTTTTTTTAAATTGTATCTTAAATGGTCTTGTCATATCATTGTTAAGCGCAATCATAAAACCATTTGATTCAAATGCCTTTGCTATTGTTTGTGGAGTGATTTTTCCATTTGCATTATCTACGGCAAAGAGATGCAAATCGCCTTTTGCTTGTAGTACAACAGCACTCAAAAGTGCTATGACAACTGTCAGTAATTTTTTCATCTGTTTTATCCTTTAAGGTTTTATATATATCCACCCTGCTTTGACACTCTCTAGTAGTTCAACTACACCCGCAGTGACTATGATAGAGCCTTCAACAAGGTCTTCTTCTTTGATATGAAGTGTTCGCATAGTATTGCCACATGCTACAAATTCAACATCGTATTGCATCAGTGCATCAACTCGTACGGCAGTTGTTTTGTTGTGTCTGTCTAAAACTTTAATTCCCTTAGAATATGCAACGATTTTCATCTCTACTTTTTCTGGTCCATAAAATTTTAAAACATTATTTGCCACACTGAGTATATGATCAAGAGCCTGCGGAGTATCCTCTGTGACTGAAAAGACAATCTGCCTTGGGTTATCAATCGAGGGTTTTGGTTCTGCATACTCTGTATCTGCAAAAGAGAGAATACAAAAGCTAAGTAAAATAAGCGTAAATTTCAACATGACAACTTCCTTTATTTTAGGGTACCTCTAAAAACCCTAGCATATCTCAGCATGCCATAGGAGTTTACAATCAAGGCATTCTTTTGAAGCCCTAGCCAAAGCTAAGGCGAAAAAGAGTAACGCAGAGTGTAGGCTCCTATGGCGTGCCCAAAGGGAGGGATAAAAAAAGCGATATTGCAAAAAACTTTTTATCACCATAGCTACGGCTATGCTTCAAAAAAGATTTTTCACAATCTCATCTTTTTTTTCTTCCCTCTGAGATATACTAGGGTTTTTAGAGGTACCCTTTATATTTACAGTCAAATCTTTAAAATCTTGAATATTCCATGAGCCTGGAATTTTTTTGACTATTTTTCCCTTTTCATTCACGAAAAAGAAAGTCGGTGTAAAATGAACTTTTTGCCCTAATGGCACTGCATCAAAGTCTAAATTCACCTTAGCCAAGATAAATCTATCTTCAAGCCACTTTTTCATAGCCTCGTTCTCAAAAACTTTTTTATCCATTTTTATACAGTAGTGACAATCACTGCGCATTACATCAATCATTATAATTTTATGATTTTTCTTTTGTATTTTGAGTGCTTCTTCATAAGTGTGAAAATCTGCTCCAAATAAACTCATAAGGCTAAACGCAGTTAAAAAAAGTATCTTATTCATCTTCCCACTCCAACATTCTATAGACTGTTTCCACATTTTGTCTATGTATAGAGTCATAGAATGGAATATCTTTATATTCATCCATCTTTACTGCGTCTACAACATCAGCAATTTCTACACCCTCATCAAGGAGTTTCTTGACTTGAGTTTTTAATTTTACAAGATAGTTATACGTAAAATCTACTGCAGTTGTCTCAACAATGTCACCATGACCACCTATGACATACTTTACTTTCATCTCTTTTATCTTTTGTAGTGCATCTATCCAACCACTAATATCTCCATCACGCAGAGACGGTAGTCGTTCATTAAAAACTAAATCTCCTACAAAAACAACTTTTTTATTAGGAATGTAAACAAAAAGATCACTGTTTGTATGCGCTTTATGATTTACACTTTTTATATAAACTTTTTTTCCATTGATCTTGAGTACTTTTTCTTTCTCTACAAATACAGTAGGAAATTCTTGTGTTGTTCCTTTAAAAGCTTCAGAGGATATTCTCAATTGCATTCTTGTTTTTTCTAGCTTTGGGAGTTCTTTAAACGCAGTAGAGCCAATTATGGTGACACCCTGCTCTTTGTAGTAAGAGTTTCCTAGCCAATGGTCATCATGAACATGTGTATTGACAACATAAGAGATAGGAAGGTTTTGAATTTTTTTCATTTGGGAGTATGCCTGTTTGGCATATTGATATGTAGGACCACTATCACACACAAGATAGCTAGTCCCCATATTAACAAAACATGAATTGGACATGTTTCCATTATTATGCTTATCCATCACTTGGGGTAGACCAAAGAAGCAGTAAACATCTTCACTTACCTCTTGGGGCTTAAGTTTGTAATCAAAGGAGAGAAGAGAATTAACAAGTACAATACTTAACACAAATGACTTCAAAGCGTAATCCTTTTTTAAAAGAAAAAGTTATATTCTAAACGATATTCATTATATGAACCATCTTTGCCAGCTTTAATATCTGTATCGACCATACCGAGTCTAAACTTAAGCTCACTACTTTGACCTATATTTTGACGAAGATCCATATGAATAACAGTACTGTCAGCTCTAACAGCTGTTTTTGTTTCATCATAATCTTGAATTACATAACGAACCATAGCACTAAACCCTGGTAAAATATTTGCTTTTCCAAAATCATAACCAGCTCTAATCATATATGATTTTGTATTTGCATACCAGTTATACTGAGCCATTGCACGAGTATAGCCACCTGTTGGAAATCCACGCCATGGAGCTATAATATCTGCTTTATCAGCTACTTTAGAATACCCTAAACGACCTAAAAATGCGCCCTGTTTAAAATCAACTCTCGCACATAAAAGATTAGAGTCTAAAGAGTTAGGATTAGCATAACCAGTTTGATTTCCACCAAGATTTGCGACACCAAAGTTTGCATTTAAATTATCATACTGCATCATATATCTTACACCAGGTACAATTTTCATTGAACCAACAGGAATTGTATAGTGTGCCTCAAGGGTAAGATTACTTACAACACCTGGTACAGTTGCATAGCTTACATTCGCTTTAAGATTTTTGATGGACTTATTTGTAACTGAACCTACAATAAGCTTATTATTAGTTCCTATTCTTGCAACTGTCAAGTTTTTGTTTATTGCTGAATCATCATTCTGATTTCCACTATTTGTTGGATCATATGCAAGAACATCATGTTCAGATGTATGATCTCTTAGTTTTTGTTTTGTAAAATAAGCAAGTTTCACTGTCGTTTTTGGTAAATCTTTACTTACAACAGTTGCACCATCAAAAGTATTTGGTATCATCTTGGTATCATTTGATTTGGTAAATACAGTTTCAAACATTTGGCGACCAAGTTTAACAGATGTCTTTTTGCTTGCATCGTATTGCAAGTATGCTAATCCCAATACTGTCATGCCATAATGACCACCAGTTGCTAAATCATATCTACTAAATGTATCTTTACCAGATTTAGCATATGCTGCATCTTGCTTATCCATTCTAAAGAAGTCTAAGTTCTGTGATGTATACATACCAACAGTGGCACTCACACCTTTAAATGGAGCAGTTTTATAAATTAAACTACCACCAATACCATTATTTTTATTATCTTTTTGTTTTCCACCCGTTGCATAATCTTCTTTATCCCAATCCCAATAAAAAAAGTTTGTTCTGAAACGACCATAAAACATACCTTCTGTAAAAGCTTCTCCAAGAGAATCAACTGGTGCAGGAAGTTTGTTATACTTTACCTGCATATTCCCTTTTAAAGTAACTTTATCTGTTTTTAAAGTTGCTTGTGCCGATGTAGCCATCAATAATACTGCCGCAGTTCCTGCAGCTAATTTAATCATATTTTTCTTCATTTTAATATCCTTAATATTTAAAAGACTAGCAGCCTCTAGAACCCTTCGTTGGGCAACCACAACTGTAATCAACTAAAGTAACATTACCTTTGTTACTCACATCAACAATTTTTTCTTTTTTAATATAGTCACGTACGACATCATACACAGGTCGTATTTTTTCTTTTTGTAGATTTGAACCAGCTTTTTGCAAGTTTCCACCCCATGATGAAACGATATATGTTTTTTCTAAGTCGATTGGTTTACCACCAATCATGAGCTTAGATATACGCTCACCTGTTTTGTTCGCCACAGCAATGCTATATGTTACACCACCTAAACGACTCATATCGCCACCTTGTTGATACAAAGGATTTGCATTAAATACATTATCTGCTATATCTTCAAGTAGGTTTGCTATTTTATCGCCTTTCAATTCAAATGTATAGACATCTGGGTAGGTAATCCCGCACATTTCATAGACATTATCCATTAAGATATTGTCACCTGCAAGAACCGTTGTTCCCCATCTATATCCTGGTGTAAAAGAGAGGTCACATTTCATCTCATCCATGATAGCATCATTTATAAGCTGATCAAAAGTTGAAAAGAATGTATCACGTTTATAGAGCATCCCTTTTGTTTGACCTAACACTTCATTAAACTCTTTATCAAAAGGAGCATAAAGTTCATCAACAAGTTTTACACCCTCTGGGTCTGCTGGAATCATATTTGAAGCGATTGGAATGAGTTTATACTCATAGCCTTTTACCTTTCCATCTTTAGCATCTATATCTAAACGACCGATATACTTACCATGACTACCAGCGATGACGATTACAGTATCATTTATAACAATCGGTGCTGGAGAAGGATCATGTGTATGTCCACTCAGGATAAAGTCTATCCCTTTGACTTGACGAGCCACTTCTTGATCTACACTAAAACCATCATGAGAAAGTACAACAACACAGTCGACTTTTTTCTCATTTCTCAACTCATCCACATACTCTTGTAGTGTTTCAAGTCTAAGACCAAAACTCCAACCCTCTGTAAACTCTTTTGGATTTGCAGTAGAAGTAAAAGGAAATGATTGACCAATGATACCAATCTTCGCACCACCTCTCTCTTCAATAGTATAAGGTTCAAAAATCAACTCTTCATACTCATCAGCAAAAGGGTCATCTCCGACAACATTTTGAGAAATAAATTTCGCATCAAGCATCTCTATCAGCTCTTTTACTCTCTCTTTCCCATAAGTAAATTCCCAGTGTCCGACCATAGTATCTATGCCAAGATAGTTTTGCGCTTTTACAATAGCTTCACCTCTTGTTTTAAGAGCTACACCAGTTCCCTGCCATGTATCACCAGAGTCAAGAAAAAGAACATTCTCTTTTCCTCGTTCTTTAATGATATGATTTGTAAGTGTTTTAATATGTGCGATACCGCCCATCTTACCAAACTTACGAGCTAATGTATTAAAGTCCATATAAGTATCAAAATATGCATCTAAAGAACTTGGTTCTAATCCATAATACTTAGCAAAGGACTCTCCACACAAAAAGCCTGGAGTACCTACAAGGTTTGGAGCCGAGATCAATGTTGATGGCTCTCTCCAATACAAAGGCTTAATATGTGCATGTAAATCACATATATGAAGTAAAGAAAAACTACCTTTAGCTTTAAATGCATATATATCATCAACAGTGATTTGTGCGGCAGTTTTTGGTGTTGCACAGCCAGTAGCGACTGCACCAAGACCAAAGATTGCTGCTATATGCATAAAATCTCTTCTTGAAATTTCCATTTTTTTCCCTTATCTTTTTAATCCAGGAATAGCGACTTCACTACCCTTAGCTTTCTCTGTTAGGTAAACTTCTAAGCCTACCATCTCTTTTGAACCAATAGGAATGACTGCTAAGAGTGCATTTTTCATACATCCTTGAAAACGGCGTTGCAGTGTTCTAAGAGATGATTTTGTCATTCTATATGCTGGCCATGTTGCAGCAG
>NZ_JALSKT010000043.1 GCF_026988655.1 Sulfurimonas sp.
TTCTGCAGGATTAGAAGTTACATCTCTACCATGAAAAAGAATAATATTGCTGTTCTACAGGGACTTAAAAGTGCTTTAGATGGAAAAGCTTACACTCCTGTTGGGGTTGGGTGCTGAATGGTTACGTTTTATTTTAATATTTGCTTGAAGTATAAAAAAGTAATGTAGAATAAACAAATGTTGTTTTAGTGGTACCAGAGAGGGGATTTGAACCCCTAAGCCGTGAGGCGGCGGATTTTGAATCCGCTATGTATACCGTTCCATCACTCTGGCGTATTTGTGTCTTGTGAGTGAAATAATAGTGACATGTTGCTTAAAAGTAAATAACATTCTGTCGATTTAGAGTTAAATGGAACTTTTATTGCTATACTTTTAATTATAGCTTGTGATTTTTTTACAAATGGAGAAATATTATGCGTGTAACATCAAGTATGTACTACCAGAGTTTATATGGTACAAATAACCTTAAAATAAATAATGAGCTTTTTGATGTAAATAAGCAAATAGCATCTGGACTAAAAATCCAATATGCGAGTGATGATGTTACGACTTTCACTAAGACAATGCAACTTGATAATGAAATGACGACTATTGGACAGATTAAAAAAAGTACAGAAAGTGGTTATAAAGTATCTAATCAGACTGACGTAGTGTTAAATGAATTTGAAACTGCGATGGATAGGACTAGAACACTTTTGTTAAACGCAGCAAATGGTACCCATAGTGTCGATTCTTTAGATGCTATTGCTAATGAACTTCGAGGTTTAGAAAAACATTTCAAAAATCTTGCAAATACCTCTATAAATGGACAGTTTCTTTTCTCTGGTACAGCAGTTGATACAAAACCGATTGCTGATGATGGTACATATAAGGGCAATGACAAAACAATGAATGCTTTTTTAGGTTCAAACAATCAACAACAGTATAATCTCTCTGGAGCAGATCTGTTTTTGGGTGAAGATAGCCTTGTTAAAAGAAATATCACTAGTAATGTTATCTTAGAAAATTTGAGTAAAAAAAGTTTTGATGCCTCAAATACAGATAGCGCAAACTCCATAACTATTACGACAAGTGACACTATTAGAGACTTAATGGGAGATACTGACAACACCAGCGATGCAGCAAATAAGCATCACTTTTATGTTAGAGGTGTCAAAAGTGACGGGACTGCGTTTAATGCGCAAATAGATAAAGCTGATGATGATTCTGTAGAATCCCTCCTAAAAGACATCGGGAAATTGTATGGTAATACAGCAAATGTAGAAGTTGTTAACGTGGGATTGAATCCTTATGGACAGATAACCATAGAGGACAAGATGAAAGGCTCAAGTAAGCTTGATTTTCATATGGTTGGTGCAGTTGATTTTAATCAGGCGGATGGCAATGATGAGGCTGATATAAATGATGCTGTTTATGCGGGTACACTTGGACAGATTAGTAACTTGGATGGTGGTGAAACAAATTTTGTGGAGATTATAAATCCAACTCCTCCCGCTGTTGCTAATGATTTGTATGTAAAAGAGTTTGTTAAATCACCTTATGCTTCTGGTACATCAGATATAAGTAATATTGATGGCTTGTTATATGACAGAACACAGTTTGCTCAAGATGGAGCGCAACTTAGCTCAAGTGTCGCTCAAATACTCAAAGGTTCAAATGAGTTTGCTACGCCTTCTACAAAGATTTCTGAAGTTGCAGATCTCTCTCAAGGTACAGCAGGTACGCTTGATGGAACGCAGTTACTTCTTAGTGGAAATAAAATTGATGGAAGCGCTTTTACTCCACCTGTTCAAATAGACTTCAAAACAAGTGGTTCTACTTTTTCTTTAGATGGTGGGGCAACAAATTTTGACATCTATGATATGGATTCAAATGGACGTAAGGCAGTTCCAGCAGACGAGATGACATATCAACAACTTATGGATGTAATCAATATGTCTATGACAAACAGTTTGCCAGCTGCTAATACAGCAACAGACTATGATAATGCGGTTACTTCATCCAACACCTCGGCAAATACTTATTTGACATATGATGGAAAAATTGCTTTTACAGATTTGTTGGCAAATACGACCCAAGCTACTATCTCTTTATATGATGCAAATAGTGGCGACTTTAATGCTTCAGCATCTGCTCTTTCTTTTAATGCAAATAATGCGTTAACAATTGTTGATCCAAAAACAGATTTTTTTAAAAACCTAAACGATGCAATTACTGCAGTAGAAGATCATAAACTTTACCCAGACACTTCTAGTGGTGATTTGCGAAATACAGGGATAGAAAATGCACTTACAATGTTGGATAAATTACAGTCACATATCTCAAGAGAGCATGCAAAAGTCGGTGCGCAATCAAATACATTGACAAACTCTTTAGAGAGAACAAGCTTGCTAGAAATCAGTACTATGACTTTGCGTTCTGATGTTGTAGATACAGATTTAGCTGAAGCTTCATTAAAGTTGAACCAACTGACACTTAATTATCAGGCTATGCTCTCAACTGTAGGAAAAGTGTCAAAATTGAGTTTAGTTAACTACCTATAAATATTTTTAGCTATACTTCTTTTTTTATATATTACTTACATTTGAAAGGTTTACACTCTTGAAAGATACGTTCTTTATTATATTTTTTGGTCTTTTAATCTACTTTGGTTTTTCTACAATTTTTGGCGACACTGGTCTTATGGGTAGTTTTGGTTCAACTTTTGCAACGTATAACAAACTTTATTTTGGTTATGTTGCTTTTGTTTGGCTCTTTATTCTCCTTGTGCCTTTATATTTTTTATATAAAAAAAGTTCATTTTCTTTTCGTTCTTCTGAACTTCTAGTTGCATCATTTTTAATATTTTACTCCTTTTTACTTGCGCAGGCACTTTTAGTCCATAATGACTTGCGCGGTAAATTTGGTGCTGATTTTGTTGATTTTCTTTCTCCTTATATTGGGCTATTTGGACTTTGGGTTTTTTGGTTTATTATTACGGCAGTTTCTATCGTTATTGTAGCTGATAAAAATAGTTCTGAAATAGTTGCGTATTTTATAGGATTAATAAAAGATAAAACACCCACAGTTTCACTTCCTAAAAAAGAGAAGTCAAACGCAGTAACTGAAATGAAACAAACTAAAAAAGAGAGAAAAAAGAAGCTTTCTAAAGAAGTAGAGAAAGTAACTCCAGAACTTATTGATGAAGAGGAGATAGATAAACCTACTTATCTTAGAAAACAAGAAACAGAGCAAGAAGAAGTTCATATAGTAGAAGAAGAACAAGAAGAAAGGAAAGAACAAAAAAATCTACTTGATATTGCTTCAGAAGTAAAAGAACATAAAAATGCAATCATCGTAGAAGAGCTAGAAGAAAATGCAAAATTACTTGCTACAATAGACAAAGGTAAGGTAGAAAAACCAAAAAATTTCAAACTTCCTTCTGTTGACTTTTTACAAAAACCTACAAAAGGTAAAAAAAATATTGATGAAAGTGAAATTGATGCAAAAATTCAGCATCTTATAGAAAAACTTGCTCACTTTAAAATCAATGGTGATGTTGTGCGAACATATGCAGGTCCTGTTGTCTCTACTTTTGAGTTTAAACCTGCTGCAAACGTAAAAGTTAGTAAGATTTTAAATCTTCAAGATGACCTAGCTATGGCACTCTCAGCTGAAACTATCCGTATTCAAGCACCTATTCCAGGCAAAGATGTAGTAGGTATTGAAATACCTAACGAGACTGTAGATACTATCTATTTACGCGAAATTTTAGACGATAAACTTTTTAAAGATTCTTCTTCTCCTCTAACTATGGCACTGGGTAAAGATATTGTTGGAAAACCTTTTGTTACAGACCTTAAAAAATTGCCACACTTACTTATAGCTGGTACAACGGGAAGTGGAAAAAGTGTAGGTATCAATGCAATGATTTTGTCATTGCTTTATAAAAATTCACCCGATCAATTGCGTTTACTTATGATAGATCCAAAAATGCTTGAATTTTCAACATACAATGACATTCCACATCTTTTGACACCTGTCATCACAAAACCAAAGCAAGCTATTGCAGCACTCAATAATATGGTAGCCGAGATGGAACGTCGTTATGAATTAATGGCAGAGACAAGAACGAAAAACATTGAAAACTATAATGAAAAGATAAAAAAAGAAAATGGAGAACATTTTCCTTATATTGTCGTCATTATAGATGAACTTGCTGACTTGATGATGACAAGTGGGAAAGATGTGGAAGTCTCCATTGCACGGCTTGCGCAAAAGTCTCGTGCCTGTGGTATCCATCTTATCGTTGCAACACAGCGTCCTTCTGTTGATGTAGTTACAGGACTCATTAAGGCTAATCTACCATCTCGAATATCCTACAGAGTTGGACAAAAAGTTGACTCAAAAATCATCCTCGATCAAATGGGGGCAGAGTCACTTTTAGGACGTGGGGATATGCTTTTTACTCCTCCAGGTTCAACAGGACTTGTACGTTTACATGCTCCATGGGCAACCGAAGAAGAGATAGAAAAGATAGTCGAATTCATAAAAGCACAACGTGAACCTAATTATGATAAAAGCTTTTTAGTAGAAGAAAGTGAAAGTAGTTCAAAAACAGGCAACAGTGAAAGTTATGAAGAACTTGATGAACTCTATGAAGATGCTAAAAATGTTGTCTTAACAGATAGAAAAACTTCTATATCTTACTTACAAAGAAAACTTCAAATAGGATATAACCGTTCAGCAAGAGTTGTTGAACAACTTGAACAAGAGGGTATACTTTCTGCACCAAATGCAAAGGGTATAAGAGAGATTCTCTAATGCCAAAACCTCTTTTTGTTTTCACACAGTATAAGAACTCTTTTAGTGTACATATTCCTAATTTGGAAGAACTTTCAGTAGAACAAATTAAACAAAGTCAAGATTTTGTTCAGCAGAGGCATGGATATTTTGACTTTAGTACTTACTCGTTTAGCATTCAAAAAAAAATCAATTTTGAAGAATTTAGTAAGATTGTGCTGTTGAGTGAGTTAAATGCAATAATGCAAGAAAATAAAACAATAGTAAAAAGTATGCAAAAAATCTCTTTTGGTAAATATAAAGGCTTACTCTACAGTGAGTTGCCTGACTCATACTTAAAATGGCTCAAAACAAACTACATGGGTAGAGAAAGAGAGGAAATAGCTCTTGAAATTCAAAGTCGTGGGTTGTGATCTGTTACAAATCAACACACAATCAAAATAAATTTAACTATAGGTGTTTATATAAGTAACACTATAAAAAAGCTAGCTCTACTTTAGGATATAATACTAGCAAAATAAATTTAAAACTAGGAATTGCAATGGCATTTTTAAAAGACTATCAAGCACACGTAAAAGAAAGAGAGGCACTAGGTGTTCCTCCTTTACCACTTTCTGCTGAACAAACAGCAGAGTTAATAGAACTTATTAAGGCAGACTGTACGGATGAGCTATTAGATTTATTAAAAAATCGTGTGGCACCAGGTGTTGATGATGCAGCGCAAGTAAAAGCAGCATTTTTAAATGATATTGTAACTGAGAAGATTAGCGTTTCTTGTATCTCTCCTGTTGAAGCAGTTGAAATTCTAGGTATGATGCTAGGTGGCTTTAATGTACTTCCATTGGTACACGCGTTAACTTCTTCAAACCAAGAAGTTGTTGATGCTGCAGTCAAAGCTTTAAGTAAAACACTTTTAGTTTATGATGCATTTAATGATGTTGAGAAACTTCATAAAGAAGGGAATACGCACGCTACTAAAGTGTTGACTTCATGGGCAAATGCAGAATGGTTTACTTCTAAAGAGCCAATCCCTGAAGAGATGACAGTAACTGTTTATAAAGTTCCAGGTGAAACAAATACTGATGATTTATCTCCAGCATCTGAAGCATTTACTCGTTCAGATATTCCTTTACACGCAAACTCATTACTTATTAACAGAATGGAAAAACCATTAGAGACTCTTGCTGAGTTAAAGAAAAAAGGTCATCCAATCGCTTATGTTGGTGATGTTGTTGGTACTGGTTCTTCTCGTAAATCAGGTGTTAACTCTGTTCAATGGCATATTGGTGTAGATATTCCAGGCGTGCCAAATAAACGTACTGGTGGTGTTGTTATTGGTTCTACTATTGCTCCAATTTTCTTTGCTACTTGTGAAGATTCAGGTGCACTTCCACTAGAGATGGATGTTTCTTCTATGGAAACTGGTGATGTTTTAACTCTTTATCCATATAAAGGTGAAGCTAAAATTAATGGTAAAACAGTTGCTACATTTAAGTTAAATCCTAACACTATCACAGATGAAGTACAAGCTGGTGGGCGTGTACCATTAATCGTTGGTCGTGGTCTTACTTCTAAAGCTCGTTCAGTTCTTGGCATGGGACCAACTGATATATTCTTAACTGCAGATCAACCAGCTGATACAGGAAAAGGGTATACTCTTGCTCAAAAAATGGTTGGGAAAGCTTCAGGTTTAGACGGTGTTCGTCCAGGTATGTATGTAGAGCCTGAGATGACTACAGTTGGTTCTCAAGATACAACTGGTCCTATGACTCGTGATGAGATTAAAGAGCTCGCAGCATTAGGTTTTAATGCTGATTTAGTACTTCAAACTTTTTGTCATACAGCAGCATACCCAAAACCATCAGATGTAGTAATGCAACATACATTACCTGACTTTATCTCAAAACGTTCAGGTGTTGCTTTACGTCCAGGTGATGGTGTTATCCACTCTTGGTTAAATAGAATGGCTCTTCCGGACACTGTAGGAACTGGTGCTGATAGTCATACACGTTTTCCTATAGGTATCTCTTTTCCAGCTGGATCTGGTGCTGTTGCATTTGCTGCAGTTACTGGTTCTATGCCATTAACTATGCCTGAGTCAGTTCTCGTACGTTTTAAAGGTGAAATGCAACCTGGTATCACTTTACGTGACCTTGTAAATGCTATTCCTTATCAAGCGATTAAAGATGGTCTTTTAACTGTTCCAAAAGCTGGAAAAATCAATATTTTTGCTGGTCGTATTTTAGAAATTGAAGGTTTACCAGATCTTAAAGCAGAGCAAGCATTTGAGCTATCTGATGCATCTGCTGAGCGTTCAGCTGCTGCTTGTACTGTTTTATTAAATGAAGAGCCAGTTATTGAATACCTTAAATCAAATGTAGCACTATTAGAAGCTATGGTTGAAGATGGATATCAAGATAAAACTACACTTGAACGTCGTATTGGTAAGATGAAAGATTGGTTGGCTAAACCTTCACTCATGAAACCTGATGCTGATGCTGAATATGCAGCAGTAATCGAAATCGACCTTAACACAATTACTGAACCTATTTTAGCGTGTCCAAATGATCCAGATAATGTTAAATTATTATCTGAAGTTGCTGGCACGAAAATTGATGAAGTATTTTTAGGTTCTTGTATGACCAACATCGGTCACTATCGTGCAGCCGGTGAAGTTATGCGTGGAGAGACTGGACATAATGTTGAAAAATTCTGGATTGTTCCACCAACTCGTATGGATGAACAACAACTTATCAACGAAGGTTACTATGATGTTTATAAAGGTATTAAAGCACAAACAGAAGTTCCTGGTTGTTCTTTATGTATGGGGAATCAAGCATCAGCTCGTGAAGGTTCTACAGTATTTTCAACATCAACTCGTAACTTTGATAACCGTTTAGGTAAAGGAACACAAGTTTATCTCGGCTCTGCAGAACTTGCTGCAGTATGTGCTAAATTAGGTCGTATTCCTACAGTTGAAGAGTATATGGATGTTGTTCCTGCAAAATTGGCTGGTAAAGAAGATCAAGTATATAAATACCTTAACTTTAATGAAATTAAAGATTATCACCTTCAAGATCGTGAAGTTGCAGAAAAGAAATATGGTATAACTGTTAAACCAGTATAATCTACATATGTTTACAGATAGATTTTTCTATCTGTAAATTAATTTACTCTCTTATAATATCAAAGTCAGTAGGGATATTTGGAATAAATAATTTTTTTTCTATAACGCTATTTTGATTTTGATTTTTAAATACTATCTCGACATTATTCTCAAATTCATCTTTGTATGAAATTCTTTCAATAATATCATTTTTTATTTCAATTGTATATTTTGTATTTCTAAAACTAGCAATATAGATACCTTTGCCTTTTTTTTCTGCATTTTTAATAAGTGTAAAAATATCAAAATTTGTACTCAATTTTTTTATGATAGCCTGTTCAAGATCTGGTTCAATGACTACTACTTTGTTTGGTAAAATAAAGACTTGTTTATTGATAGGGTTTTTATACTCCCATAAGGCGTACTGGGGTTTTGCCGCTTTTATATGCCCATTATATTTGATTACTTTATTATTGTCATCTTTAATATTTTGAATAAAATCTGCATCAAAATATTGCAAATTTTCTATACTCGCATAGCAATTAAGTGCTAAAATTGTTGAGAGAAATAATTTTTTCATTTACATCCTTTAGGCGGAAATTATAGCAAATTATTCATTTATACTAATTATTATATTTAATGTGATAAAATAAGAACAATTTCAATGATTACTATATGCTATATTATATAGTATCAGACATAAGGTTGCAAATGCTACAAGCATTCATGGGTAAGGTTTTTGGTACAGCCAATGACCGAGAATTAAAAAAATATGCAAAAAAAGTAAGAAATATAAATGCCTTAGAAAGTAAATATGAGGCACTAAGTGATGATGAGCTCAAAGCTGCGTTTGAAGCACTAAAGTTGAGTGTTCAAAATGAAGAAAAAACTCTTGATGATGTTTTGGAGGATTCTTTTGCCATCACAAGAGAAGCAGCGAAACGTGTACTCAATATGAGACATTTTGATGTTCAGATTATTGGTGGTATTGTTTTGCATGATGGGCGTATCGCAGAGATGAAAACCGGTGAGGGTAAAACACTTGTTGCAACGCTAGCTATCACACTCAATGCTATGCAAGGCAAGGGTGTACACCTTGTAACTGTAAATGACTATCTTGCTTCTCGAGATGCGAAGGAAATGGGTTCCTTATATAATTTCTTAGGTTATAGTGTTGGTGTTATATTAGAAGATATGCATAACCCAGAAGAAAAAAGAGCTGCATATAATGCTGATATAACGTATGGAACAAATAATGAATTTGGTTTTGACTTTTTAAGAGATAACATGAGTTATTCAAAAGATCAAATGGTGCAGCGTGGACATAATTTTGTAATCGTAGATGAAGTGGATTCTATTTTGATTGATGAAGCGCGAACTCCACTTATTATATCTGGTCCGACGAATAGAAATATGCAAGATTATCTTAAAGCAAATAAAATTGCTCTGCAACTAGAAAAAGATGTAGATTTTACTGTTGATGAAAAAGATAAGGTAGTTCTTATTACTGAAGAAGGAATAACTAAAGCAGAAAAACTTTTTGGTGTTGAAAATTTATACTCTCCTGAAAATGCAACACTGCCTCATGCACTTGATCAAGCACTTAAAGCAAACCACCTTTTTGAAAAAGATGTGGACTATGTTGTCAATGATGGTGAAGTTGTTATAGTAGATGAATTTACAGGACGCCTTAGTGAGGGAAGAAGATTTTCAGAAGGCTTACACCAAGCTCTTGAGGCGAAAGAAGCTGTAGAGATAAAAGAAGAAACACAAACTTTAGCAGATATTACATTCCAAAACTATTTTAGAATGTATGATAAACTAGCTGGTATGACAGGTACAGCCGAAACAGAAGCAACAGAATTTGCTCAAATTTATAATCTTGATGTTGTGTCTATTCCTACAAATATCCCAATTGCTCGGCAAGATCTCAATGACCTTATCTATAAAACAGAAGAAGAAAAGTTTGCTGCAGTTATAGATACTATCAAAAAGCTTAGTAAGACTGGACAACCTATTCTTATAGGTACTGCTTCGATTGAAAAATCAGAAGCACTTCACGAAGTACTGAAAGTAGAAAAAATTCCTCATACTGTTTTAAATGCTAAAAACCATGAGCAAGAGGGTGAGATCATTAAAAATGCTGGGGCAAAGGGTGCAGTTACCATTGCTACAAATATGGCAGGGCGTGGTGTTGATATCAAAGTTAGTGATGAAGTTAAGGCTTTGGGCGGCTTATATATTATTGGTACAGAAAGACATGAAAACCGACGTATAGACAATCAACTTCGTGGTCGTTCAGGGCGTCAAGGTGATCCAGGAACTACACAATTTTATCTTTCATTAGAAGATAATTTACTTCGTATTTTTGGAAGTGATAAAATCAAGTCAATCATGGAAAGACTAGGTGTTGAAGATGGTGAGTATATAGAATCTAAAATGGTCACACGTGCAGTTGAAAAAGCTCAGAAAAAAGTTGAAAATATGCATTATGAAGGTCGTAAGCAAATTGTTGAATATGATGATGTATCAAATGAACAAAGGAAAATTGTTTATAAATTTAGAAACCAACTTTTAAGTAGTGACTATGACGTCTCCGCTAAAATTGACGAAATTAGAGCAGAATGGTTACAAAATGTGTTTGAACTAGCTGATATTTTTGCTGGTTCTGCAAGTGAAGATTTCAATTTAACTAAACTTTCAGAACTTATTAAAGAACAAATCAACTTTGATCTTGATGTTGCAACGCTTAAAAATTTAGAGTATGAAGAACTTTTCGAAAAAGTACTCACTCTATTGAAGACATCTTATGATGAGAAAATGAGTGTATTAGATGAAGAAACAAGACAAGATATTGAAAAAGAGTTCTATCTAAAAGAGTTGGATAATGCATGGAGAGAACACCTTTATTCGATGGATAATATGAAAACTGGTATTCGTTTACGTGCATATAACCAAAAAGACCCTTTAGTTGAATATAAAAAAGAGAGTTTTAATCTCTTTGGTGAACTTATTAATGACATTAAATTTAATACTATACGTACACTTCATATTATACAATTTAGAGTCGAAAATGCTGAAGAAGAAGCAGCGAAACTAACAAAAAAACTTGAAGAAGAGAAAAGAGCACAAGCAGAACTTTTACGACTCAATCATCATGATAATGTAGATATAGATGCCGAGGGTGAAACTATGACAAAAAAAGTATCAAGAAATGATCCTTGCCCTTGCGGTAGTGGAAAAAAATACAAACAATGCTGTGGTAAAAGTGGACCAAAAAAAGGTGTATTTGCTTCTTGAAAAAGTCAATAGTTCTTTATCTTGTCAAACGTTTTTTACGATTTGACAAAGATCAGCCTTTTATATTTATATCTGCACTCCTCGCCTTTTTAGGTATTTCGCTGGGTGTAATGGTACTTCTTATCGCGATGGCTCTTATGAATGGTTTTGATAAAGAGTTTAAGAAAAAACTCACTATTATGAATTATCCTCTTACTATTCTTCCAAAATTTTATGGCGCTGTTAATGAAAACTTGCTAATAGATTTGGAAGAAAAATTTCCAAAATTGAAGTTTAGTCCTTTTGTTCAGTCCTCTGTTATGGCTAGAAGTGGTACAGAACTTGAGGGTGGATACCTTTTTGGTGTGAATTTTCAAGATGAAAAAAATGTTAATTCTGTTTTGAAAAAAGCTATAGAAAATCATACATTTAAAAAGTTTGATGTACTTATTGGAAAAAATTTAAAAGAAGAATTTGATTTAAACCTTGATGACAAGCTAATGTATATTTTTACTAATGTTGAACCAGGTGGATTTTCTGTTACACCAAAAATCAAACGCTTTAAAGTAAGATCATATTTTGATTCAGGTCTTTCTGCGTATGATAAGGCATATTCATATACTACCTTAGCTTCTTTACAAACCATATTACATATGTCTAGCAATGAATATAATGGTATTCATATCTACTCAAATACCCCTAGAGAAGATATCTTAAAAATTAAAAAAGAGTTGCCAATCAGCGTAACGATACGAGGATGGTGGGAAGATAATTTAAATTTCTTTGCTGCTCTTGAAATGGAAAAAACATCTCTTTTTATCGTTCTTATGTTGATTATTCTTATTGCTGCTATAAATATCATCTCGTCACTTTTAATGACTGTGATGAATAGAAGAGGGGAAATTGCACTCCTTCTTTCACTTGGAGCTACTACGGTCGAGATTAAGAAAGTGTTTTTATATCTTGGTGTTGTTATTGGTATTACTGGAATAGTTGCTGGAGCTGTTTTAGGTTTAAGTGGCATTTGGATTTTAGGGACTTTTGATATTGTATCTTTACCTAAGGATGTTTATCCTACATCCACATTACCACTTGACTTAAGCTTACAAGATTTTGTTTTAATCCTTAGTGGTGCTTTTGTTATTGTAGTGGCATCTTCTTATTATCCTGCAAAAAAAGCCAGTGAAGTAGATATCTTAACAGTTCTTAGAAATGAATAAGGTAGTGAATTTTATCTACTTGTATTGATATCATTTACAGCTTTTTGTATAAGCTTGTAAGGCAAGGTTAGTGTGCGCTTAATGATATTAAGTGGTGCAACAACTATATCTTGTGCAACCTGCGTTTGAATTTTTGGATCTGTCAATTTTCCACTAACACCCAGTGTTGTTGCAATACTTTTTCCATCAAATATAATATATCCAACAAGTGGCACTTTAGAAATATTGCTTCCTAAATCTGTTTTTAAATTCATTGTTAAATCAATTTTATCATGTTCAATGTCAGCTTTACCTTTTCCAAGAATTGTTAATTCATTAGAAGCTAAATATAAATCTGATATATTAAAAACACTATCTTTGTAATGAAACTTCATGTAGCCATTATTTATTTTAAGTCCATTTTTATTATATCCAGGTAGAGAAAAAGTTACTAGTGAAGGAATTGTATTTACAAAAGCAAGTATATTATTTAAGATTTTATAGTCTATCATTGTTGTATTTTTAATGTAGAATACACCATCATAATCAGAGAGCATCCCATTTATTGAAAAATCTAAACGACCACCTTTAAATTTAGAAAGTGAAGAAATATTTTGCATATATTTGTCATTAAAATTTTTTCCATAAAGATGAAAGTTGTTTTTTTCAAGTCTGAATCCTGCATCTCCTTGTTTGTAACGTAATTGTGCAGTTAAAATGTTTTTTGAATACTGAAGGTATATTTTATCAGAAATTGCCCTTCGATCTTTACTTAAGTAGATATAAGAGTTTGTGGCATTTAAAAATAGATCTTGATTTTGTTTTTCTTTGGAATTTATAGCTTCTAAATCATTTACAAGATGAATAATTGCAGGAAGATTGATACCTATGTTTTTAGTGCTGATTTTCACTTTATCACTGATTTTTACTTTAATTTTTTTATTTACATCAAAATAAATTTTTAAATCTTTTCTGATTTTACCTGAAGCTTTATATTGTTTCACAGGCTTATTGTTATTAAATATTAAAGCATAAGGATATATTACCTTAGCATCAAAGTATGTTTCATATTCATCACTTTTTTTATGTAGACTTACTTGACCATTTGTTAATTTTAAATTTTTTAGTAATTGTGAATCTTTTGCTATTCTCTCAAGTGAGTGTAAGTTTAGTTTCCATAATGTATCATCAGAATAGAACTCTGCATTGAGTTCATTTGATTTTATTTGAATATGATTTTCTTTGATTTTTGCTTGGAGTAATATTTTATTGTTATTATAAAGTACTGAACTTGTTTTTGGATTTTTTAAAACAAAGTTATTTAAACTCAAATGTATATTACCAATATTGTAGTTATATTTAGCGTAAATTTTTGTACTGATAAAGTCACCAACTTCAACAACAGTATGTTTTAATTTAATACTAGAGTTGTTAATGATAGCTTTAGCATTCTTAACTCTGTAAGGAGAACCATTCACGCTAAGATAAATATCATTAAGTGAGTCGATTGTTAAAACTTTATTGTATTTTATTTTAAAAGGCATATTTGTTTCATTTAAGACAATACCAGCATAATTAAATTCAAGTAAATCTAAATCAAATTCGGCTTTTGTAGTGTTTATATCAACAATTCCACCAATGTATCCCTTGGCAATATCATTGAGTGTAAACATAGTTGATGGAATATTTACTAATAATGTATGTATATTAAAAGGTAAAGAGAGTGGGGCAAAGCTAATGTTTTGATCAAGATATGTCCATCTTGAAGCATCAATGTTTAGTATACTATTATTAGTATCTATATTGTAAACTACATGGAGTGGTTTAGAATTATTTGAAAGTTTAACTCCGCTAGTATTAATGTCACTAAGCATAAAATCTATAAAACCATTATTTTGTTTTGCATCGTAAATCAAACTTGCATTTGTTTCTAAAATATTTTGATATTTGATAAACATATTGTTTGTCATTATCAGAGTGTTATTAAGATGAACTTTTGCGTCATATGCTTGTAAATGTAAACCCATAAAATCAAAAGAAGAATTATCAGTAATAAAATCACCCACAACATCAGTGTCTATAGTTTGCAAGTCAATCTTTAAGTGTAAATTTGTATCTATTTTGCCTTTCGTTTGTTTAAAAGGAAGATTGATTTTATATGCTTTTAGTATAGATAAAATAGCATCATTAAGCATACCATCTAGCATGAGGTATAAATCTAATGTTTCATGTTTGTGTGTAAAATCAATTTTTAGCCAACTCTCTTTTAGAAACGTATTGTACGAATAGGCTTCTATAGGTCTTATAAATAATGCACCGTGCTTAAACTCTAAAATTGTTTTTTTTGATATGACAGGTTCTAAGTTAGGGTTGTATTTATAAGCTAAACTATTGGCTGTAGCAGTGAGATACATTTGCTTATAAGCATTTTTTAGATTAGTGTAATCAATCACTCCATAAAAGTTTTCTATATTTAAATTTTTTACTGCTATGGCATCATGAACCCAATACATAAGATGTTTATCAAATGGAATTTTCTTAATTATATGTTTTATATTTTTTATGGAACTATGGCTTTTAACGCCATATCTAAGCTTTTTTGAATCAGCGACTGCAAACGCAGTAATGTTAGCATCATTGTTTATGATGGCATTGAGTTTTATATATTGTGTATTATTTACTGCGTTTAGAATTATATCACCACTTAGTTTTACTGTATTGTTTTGGTCATGTAAATTGTTTATATGGATTAAGAGCATATCTTTTAAAATAAAGATATTGGATTGAAGGTCATAATTCTTATATTTTAGATTTAGAGAGCTGTTTTTTTTATCAGAGTAAAAAAACACTGCGTTTAGAGTTGGAGTAGATATTTTTTTTACAGATATTTCTTTGATTACGCTTTTTGTTTTAGATAAGAGTTTAATATATTTATTAATATCTTCTTGATTGAAAGTACTTTTTTTCTTTTTTTTAGATGTAACAAGAAGAATTTCTTCAGATGATATGATAAGACCATTATTCCATTGAATATATGTTTTTTTAATGTAAATATTTGAAAAATGCAAATTATCAAGATATAATCCATTTTGAAGAACAACAAAAGTTACTATAAAAAAGAGAAATATGAAAGAGAAAAAACTGATTATTATAAAATATGTTTTTGAAATAATATTAATAATGATGTTATCAGTCATGTATTACCTAAATAAGCCTATTGTAACCCCCCAAGTCATATATATACCAAAAGGTTCGATAAACAAAATTATAGCACAATTGCAAAAAAATAACTTAAATGTGTGTAAATTAGATGCAATACTTTTACGTTTCATCGGTTCTCCGCAAAGTGGTTGGATAGACTTAAAATCTACACACAGTACTAAGGCAGATTTTTTGTATAATCTTACTACTTCTAAAGCTGCTCTACAAAATGTAACACTTATACCAGGAGAGACAACTTATGTGTTTTTATCAGAACTAGCAAAAGAGCTTGGACTTGATGCAGAAAAACTAAGGCAAGAGTTCAAAAATCTCTCTCCCATCCCAGAGGGCGCCCTTGTTCCCAATACATATAAATTACCAAAAGGTCTAAGTGAACAAAAAGTGATACAAATCCTTCTCAAGATATCCGATAGGAAAATGCGAGAAATTTCCAAAAAAATATTTGGTACATATAATCAAAAAAAATGGTTTCAATATGTAGCAATTGCTTCAATTATTCAAAAAGAATCTGCAAATAATGAAGAAATGCCTATTGTTAGTTCTGTAATCTATAATCGAATTAGAAAGAAAATGAAGCTTCAGATGGATGGAACACTTAATTATGGAAAATATTCACATGTAAAGGTTACTCCTAAGCGTATAAGGGAGGATAAGAGCATTTACAATACATATAAAATGAGTGGAATACCACCTGTTCCAGTCTGTAATGTTAGTATAGAGGCTATACAATCAGCTATATTTCCTAAAAAAACAAATTATTTATATTTTATGAAATCAAAAAAAGGGACACATGATTTCACATGTAACTATTCTACACATTTACGCAATATAAAGCATGCTACAAAATGAAACATATCCTAAATAAGCGAGAATGTTTTTGCAAGCTAAGCAAATATTGCCTATCTTAATGCTAGTATTTTAGTTGTAAAATCCAATTAAGCTTTGGATGCAAACTAATCACAAGGACAATATATGTCAAAAATCATTTGGTCAAAAATTGATGAAGCTCCGGCTTTAGCAACTTATTCATTATTACCAATAGTACAAAAATTTTGTACTGCTGGTGGCGTAGAAGTAGAAGAGAAAGATATCTCTTTAGCAGGGAGAGTTCTTGCAACAATGGGTCTTGCAGAAGACGAACTTGCTAAACTTGGTGAGCTTGTACTTAAGCCTGAGGCAAATATTATCAAGCTTCCTAACATATCAGCTTCTGTGGGACAACTCAAAGAGTGTATCGCAGAACTTCAAAGTCAAGGTTTTGATATTCCTGATTATCCTGAAAATCCAGCAAATGACGATGAAAAAGCTACACAAGCTAAATATAGTACATGTTTAGGTTCTGCGGTTAATCCTGTCCTTCGTGAAGGTAACTCTGATAGACGTGCTGCAAAAGCTGTTAAAAAGTTTGCTCAAAAACATCCACATAAACTAAAACCATTTCCAGAAAATCCTAAATCATATGTAGCGCATATGAATGGTGATGGAGATTTTTATGGTAATGAGAAATCAGTTACTATGGATAAAGCTCAAAAAGTAACAATTGCTTTAAATGGTAAAGAATTAAAAACAATTGATGCACTTGATAAAGAAGTTCTTGATGGTACGTTTATGTCGGTTGCTAAATTAAAATCATTTATCGCTAAAAGTATAGAAAACGCTAAGAAAAATGGTGTTTTATGGTCTATCCACTTGAAAGCAACTATGATGAAAATCTCTGACCCTATTATGTTTGGTCATGCATTTACAGTGTTTTTTCAAGAAGTCTTTGACAAATACGCAGATGTTTTTGCAGAACTTAATGTTAACCCTAATCAAGGTATGTCTGACTTAGAGAAAAAAATAGCTGGTCATCCAAAAGAAGCTGAAATAAAAGCTGCTTTCCAAGCTGTTGTTGATTCTGATAACCCAGAAATAGCAATGGTTGATTCTGATAAAGGAACAACGAACTTCAATGCATCAAATGATGTAATTATTGATGCTTCTATGCCTGTTGTTGTACGTGAAGGTGGGAAACAGTGGAACCGTAAAGGTGATGCTGTAGAGTGTGTTGCTGTTATCCCTGATAGTACATATGCAATGTTTCATGCTGAAATGGTAGCTGACTGTGTTAAAAATGGTCAATATGATGTTAGCACAATGGGTTCAATGGCTAATGTTGGTCTTATGGCTCAAAAAGCTGAAGAGTATGGTTCTCATCCTACAACATTTGAATTAGCAGAAGCTGGAAAAGTTACTGTAACAGCTGAAGATGGCACTGAACTTATGGCATTTGATTGTGAAGCAGGTGATATATGGAGAATGTCTCGTGCAAAAGATATTCCAATCAAAGACTGGGTTCGTTTAGCAGTTGAGCGTGGTCAAATCGAAAAAGTACCTGTAATATTTTGGTTAGATGAAAATAGAGCTCATGATGCAGAGATGATTAAAAAAGTAAATACTTATTTGGCTGATCACGATACAACTGGATTAGATATCCAAATAATGGATGTAACTAGTGCAACTCGTTTTACAAATGAGCGCATTCGTAAAGGTGAAAACACTATTGCAGTTACAGGAAATGTTTTACGTGACCACTTAACAGATATGTACCCAATCTTAGAGCTTGGAACATCTGCGAAAATGCTTTCTATCGTTCCTTTATTAGCTGGTGGTGGTTTATATGAAACTGGTGCTGGTGGATCTGCTCCAAAACATGTTGATCAGTTCTTAAAAGAGGGTCATCTTCGTTGGGACTCTTTAGGTGAATTTTTAGCGCTAGCTGAGTCATTACGTTTCTTAGGTCGCAAACATTCTGATGCAAAATTGACTGCTCTTACTGCTGCACTTGATGCTGCAAATGAAGGATACCTTGATAACTCTAAAGAACCAGGTAGAAAAGTTGGACAACCAGACAACAAAGCTTCTCATTTTTATGTAGCTCAGTATTGGGCAAAAGCACTTGCAGAGGGTGATAATGCAGAATTAGCTGCTAAATTTGCTCCTGTTGCTGCTGCTTTAGTAGAAAATGAAGATAAAATTATAGAAGAATTACTTTCAGTAGAAGGTAATCCTCAAGATATTGGTGGGTATTACCATCCAGATGATGCAAAAGCAGAAAAAGCTATGCGTCCTTCTGCAACATTAAACGCAATTATTGACGCTATATAATCAATAGTTCTGTTGTACTATATGCGAATTGTCGCATGTAGTATTGTTAATTTGGCATTGAGTATACTTAAGTGTTATGTGTTAGCACATATTGTTTAAGTGTATTTCATATAAATGCCATAGTATTTAATATTAAGGAGCATAAATGAGTCAAGGAAAAAGAGTAGGAATTATTGGTGCTGGTAATGTTGGTGCAACTGTAGCATATTCATTAGCAATGTTAGGTTCTTGTCATGAGATAATTCTTCGTGACAATAAAATAGATGTAGCAAAAGGTAAGGCTCTAGATATGTCTCAAGCAGCTTCAGCTGTAAGAAGTCATACAGTTGTAAGTGTTGCAGAAGATATGTCAGATTTAGTTGATTGTGATGTTGTTGTTATAACTGCGGGAAGTCCTAGATTACCTGGAATGAGTCGTGATGATTTATTGATGATTAATGCAAATATTACCAAAGAAGTAGTACAGGGCGTTGCTAAGTATTCTCCTCAAGCAATTATTATTATGGTTTCTAATCCACTAGATGCTATGACATATGTAGCACTTAAAGAGAGTGGATTTGATAGAAGTAGAGTTATCGGGATGGCAGGTATACTTGATAGTTCTCGTATGGCTGCGTTTATTCAGGAAAAACTTGGCTATGGTGGTGGTCAAATCCGTGCTTCAGTTATGGGTGGACATGGAGACGATATGGTTCCATTACCGAGATACTCAACTGTTGCTGGTGTACCATTAAATGATGTATTAACTCAAGATGAGATTGATGAAATTGTTGATCGTACTCGTCATGGTGGTGCTGAGATTGTAGGTTATTTAAAAACTGGTTCAGCGTACTATGCTCCAGCAAAATCTGCTGCTATTATGGTAGATGCTATATTGAAAGACACGAAACAAATTCACCCATGTGCGGTATTCTTAGAAGGTGAGTATGGTTACGAAGATGTAGTATCTGGAGTTCCTGTTATGCTAGGTGCAAAAGGTGCAGAAAAAATCATTGAAGTAACACTAAATGAAAAAGAAGAGGCTATGTTTAAAAAATCATGTGACTCTGTTGGTGACTTGATTCAAACACTTAATGAAAATAAATTTTTTGAAGGAAACTAAAATATGGCTACTCGTATAGAAAAAGATACAATGGGTGAGATAGAAGTACCTGTTGATGCATATTGGGCTGCACAAACGCAACGTTCAATTCAGAACTTTAAGATTGGCGAAGAAAAGATGCCATATGAGATAACTCGTGCCTTTTCATACCTAAAAAAAGCAGTTGCTTTAGTAAATAAAGACCTTGGTAAATTAGATGCTAAAAAAGCTGATGCTATTGCAGCTGCAGCTGATGATATGCTAGCAGGAAAACTTGATGGCAACTATCCCCTAGTAGTATGGCAGACTGGTTCAGGCACACAGTCGAATATGAACAATAATGAGGTCCTTGCAAATCGTGCAACTGAAATATTGGGTGGTGATTTTAGAGTTGAAAAACTTGTTCACCCTAATGATGATGTAAATAAATCACAAAGTTCAAATGATACTTACCCTACAGCGCTTCATGTTGCTTCTGTTATAGCAGTTGAAGAATCTTTATTACCTGCAATTGCAAAGTTAAAAGCAACATTACAAGCAAAAAGTGAAGCTTTTAGCGATATTGTTAAAATCGGTCGTACCCATCTTCAAGATGCTACTCCCTTAACACTAGGTCAAGAGATTAGTGGTTGGGTAGAAATGCTTAATAAGTGTGAAAAAATGGCAAAAGATTCACTTGAAGCAGTTCGTGAATTAGCTCTTGGTGGAACTGCTGTTGGTACTGGACTTAATGCACATCCTGAACTAGGTGAAAGAGTAGCTAAAAAACTTAGCGAACTCACCGGTCATGATTTTATTACAGCTCCTAATAAATTTCACGCATTAACATCTCACGATGCACTTGTTTTTGCGCATGGAGCGCTTAAAGCACTTGCAGCAGATATGATGAAAATTGCTAATGACGTTAGATGGTTGGCTTCGGGTCCGCGTTGTGGTCTTGGAGAAATTGAAATTCCAGCAAATGAACCAGGAAGTTCAATTATGCCAGGTAAAGTTAATCCTACTCAAAGTGAAGCTGTCACAATGGTTGCATGCCAAGTTATGGGTAATGATGCCACCATAGGTTTTGCAGCTAGTCAAGGTAACTTTGAACTCAATGTATTTAAACCAGTCATAGCATATAATTTTTTACAATCTGTTCGTCTTCTAAGTGATTCTATCATATCATTTAATGATAATGCAGCGGTAGGAATTACACCTGTAAATGCTAGAATAGATCACTTTTTACATGATTCATTGATGCTAGTAACTGCACTTAATCCATATATTGGTTATGAAAATGCAGCTAAAATTGCTAAAACAGCACATGCAAATAATTCTACACTTAAAGAGACTGCTATAGAACTTGGTCTTTTAACAGCGGAACAATTTGATGAATATGTTAAACCAGAAGAGATGATAGCACCTAAGGCCTAAGTTAAAAGCTGATAGGATACATAAACTAAACTATACGCTATTAAAGCGTAATTATAATTTAATTTAAAACAAGGAGAATAAATGAATGTACATGAATATCAAGCAAAACAAATTTTTGCTAAATATGGTGTTCCAACACCAAAAGGTATAATGGTTGAAAGCGTTGCAGATGCTGTTAAAGCGGCAGAGGAGTTAGGTGGTCCAGTATGGGTTGTTAAAGCTCAAATTCATGCAGGTGGACGTGGACTTGGTGGTGGTGTAAAACTGGCTAAAAGTCTTGAGGAAGTTGAACAGCTTGCTAATGAAATTCTTGGTATGACTTTAGTTACTCATCAAACGACTGCTGAAGGTAAACTAGTTCAAAAACTTTACATAGAAGAGGGAGCAGATATTCAATCAGAACTTTATCTTTCAGTTGTTCTTGACAGAAAGTTAGAAATGCCTCTTATTATGGCATCAACTGAAGGTGGTATGAATATTGAGGATGTTGCTGCAAACACTCCTGAAAAAATCATTACAGTTCCTGTTGATCCAACTATTGGTTTTCAAGGTTTTCATGGTAGAGAATTAGCTTTTGGTTTAGGACTTACAGACAAAGATGAACAAAAAAATATTATAAACTTTGCAAAAAAACTTTATACTCTTTACATGGATAATGATGCTGAAATGATTGAAATCAATCCTTTAGTAAAAACAGGCAAGGGTGAATTTATTGCACTTGATGGGAAAATGGGATTTGATAATTCTGCTTTAGGACGTCATCCAGAAATTGCTGCGATGAGAGATTTGTCTGAAGAAGATCCTGACGAAGTAGAAGCTGCTAAATATGGTCTTTCTTATGTTGCTTTAGATGGTGAAATTGGTTGTATGGTTAACGGTGCTGGTCTTGCAATGGGAACAATGGACACGATTAACTACATGGGTGGAACACCGGCAAACTTCTTAGATGTTGGTGGTAGTGCAAATGCAGAAACTGTTGCTAAAGGTTTTGAGATTATTCTTAAAAATCCTAAAGTTAAAGCAATTTTTGTAAATATTTTCGGTGGAATTGTACGTTGTGATCGTATAGCTAATGGTATTTTAGAAGCTACTAAAATTACTGATGTTAATGTACCAGTTATTGTTCGTCTTGATGGTACAAATGCACCAGAAGCTGCTGAAATTCTTAAAAATGCAAACATTAAAAATATTATAGTTGGTAACGACTTAGGTGACGGTGCTGCAAAAGCAGTAGCTGCAGCGAAAGGAGAATAATTAATGTCAATTTTAGTTAATAAAGATACAAAAGTAATCGTTCAAGGTTTTACAGGTAAAGAGGGTTCTTTCCATGCTGAGCAATGTCTTGCTTATGGTACTAATATCGTTGGTGGTGTTACTCCAAATAAAGGTGGACAAACACATTTAGATAAGCCGGTATTTAATACAGTTGCTGATGCTGTAAAAACGACAGGCGCTACAGTTTCTATGATTTTTGTTCCACCTGCTTTTGTTGGTGACGCTGTAATGGAGGCTGCTGAGGCTGGTATTGAACTTGCTGTAATTATTACAGAAGGTGCACCAGTTAAAGATATGCAAATGGCAAAAGCTTACGCTACTAAACACAATATGAAAACAATTGGACCAAACTGTCCGGGTGTTATTACAGCTGAAGAGTGTAAGATAGGTATTATGCCTGGAATGATTTTCAAAAAAGGTAATGTAGGTCTTATTTCTAAGTCAGGAACACTTACATATGAAGGTGCAAACCAAGTTTGTAATGAAGGTTATGGAATTTCTACAGCAGTTGGTATTGGAGGGGATCCAATTATTGGTCTTTCATACAATCAAATATTACCTATGTTTGAAGCAGATCCTGAAACTGAAGCAATCGTTATGATTGGTGAAATTGGTGGAGATCTTGAAATTCAAGCAGCTAAACTAATCAAAGAACAGATTACAAAACCTGTTGTTGCATTTATTGCAGGACAAACTGCACCTAAAGGTAAAACTATGGGGCATGCTGGTGCGATTGTTTCTGGCTCTGCTGGTACAGCAAAAGAAAAAATGGAAGCTCTTGAAGCGGCTGGAGTAAAAGTTGTTATTTCACCTGCTGAAATTGGAAAAGCTATAGCTGAAGTATTGGCAAATAAGTAATCTTTTTTTCTAACTAAACTCACCTACTAAGATACTATTTTAGTATATTAAGTATTCCTCAATTATTGGGGAATACTTCTTTTTTTAATTTTATATTTTTTCCTCACAATACCCTATATTAAAGCTCTTTTTAGATTTTTATATTAAATTTTATTATTATTGTTTGATTTTTAAATGTCATTTTTTTTTAAAATAAATTTTTTATATTACTTTGAAGATGTAACCATCAATATAAAAAAAATTACTATCCATATCAAGTTTAATAATAAAATAAATCAAAATTAGATATAATATTTAATGCAAACTAATTAACACGATTAATTTGTATCTCAAGAATAGGAGAATAAATGGGAACGTTTAAAACTGAAAACCCAGGTAATCAGCCAGTATGGATAAATACAAATAATTGTAAAGCATGTGACATATGTGTATCTGTTTGTCCTACAGGTGTATTAGGAATGGTATATGATCCGACATCAACACTGGGAGCGATGATTTCA
The DNA here is from genome assembly GCF_026988655.1 of Sulfurimonas sp. GTDB lineage: Bacteria > Campylobacterota > Campylobacteria > Campylobacterales > Sulfurimonadaceae > Sulfurimonas. The sequence continues at coordinate 23,866 of NZ_JALSKT010000043.1, forward strand.
ATCGACTATCCAGAAGCTTGTATAGGATGTAACGAATGTGAACTCACATGTCCGGATTTTGCTATCTACGTAGCAGACAGAAAAGAACTCAAAGCCGCTGGGCTAAGTTTTGCTAAGTTAACTGACGAAGCTAAAAAAAGACAAGAAGAGATTGTTGCTAACAACTTTATGTCTATAAAACAAAAAGGAGCTAAATAATGAGAGAAGTTATCTCGACTGGTAATGAATTAGCTGCAAAAGCTTCAGTAGATGCTGGTGCAAGATTCTTTGGTGGGTATCCTATTACTCCATCATCAGAAGTAATGCATTCTGTTTCAGACCTTTTACCAAAAGTTGGTGGGACTGCTATTCAAATGGAAGATGAAATTGCTGGTATTTCAGCTGCACTAGGTGCTTCAATGGCTGGTACTAAATCGTTTACAGCAACTTCAGGTCCTGGAATTTCTCTAAAAGCTGAACAAATCGGTCTTGCATTTATTGCTGAAATTCCATTGGTAATTGTAAATGTTATGCGTGGTGGTCCATCAACTGGTCTTCCAACTCGTGTTTCTCAAGCAGATATTGGACAAGCACAGTATCCTACACATGGTGACTATGCTTCAATTACATTATGTGCTGGTTCTCTTACTGAGTGTTATACACAAACAGTTCGTGCATTTAATTTAGCCGAAAAATATATGACTCCTGTTTTCATGCTTTTAGATGAGACTATTGGTCACATGCATGGTAAAGCAGATCTCCCAGATATTGAAGAGATAGAAGCAAGCAATGTAAATCGTGAAAAATTCCATGGTGATCCAGCTGATTATAAACCATATAAAGCTGAGATGAATAAACCTGCAGTACTAAACCCAATGTTTGAAGGCTATAAGTATCACATTACTGGTCTTCACCATGGTGACGAAGGTTTTCCAACTGAAGATGCACAACAATGTGAATTTAATATCGAACGTCTTGTTGGGAAAATTAACACTGTTCATTTAGAAAACAATGGTCTTGATGATTTACCAGATTATGAAGAAGTTGATTTAGAAGATGCAGATATCTGTATTATCGCTTATGGATCAATTGCTCTTGGTGCATATGAAGCTGTAAAAAAACTTCGTTCAGAAGGTATTAAAGCAGGACTTTTTAGACCAATTATGTTATGGCCAAGTCCAATAAATCGTTTAGAAGAAATTGGTAAAAAATTCGAGAATAGAATTATGGTTACTGAACTTAATATGGGTCAATATTCCAAAGAAATTGAACGTGTAATTAAACGTAATGATTTCACAACACTACTAAAAGCGAATGGTCGTCCAATCGCACCTGCTGAAATGGTAGCAAAAGTTAAGGAGATGATTTAATGGCATTTAATTATGATAAATATTTACGTGTAAACAAAATGCCAACACTTTGGTGTTGGGGTTGTGGTGATGGTGTTATTTTAAAAGCAACAATTCGTGCAATTGAAAAAATGGGTTGGGATATGAATGAAGTTTGTATCGTTTCTGGAATAGGATGTTCTGGTCGTTTTTCTTCATATATTGATTGTAATACTGTTCACACAACACATGGTCGTACAGTTGCGTATGCTACTGGTATAAAACTTGCTAAGCCTCATGCACATGTTATTGTTGTTGCTGGTGATGGTGATGGACTTGCTATTGGTGGTAATCATACTATTCATGGCTGTAGAAGAAATATTGATTTGAATTTTATTTTGATTAACAACTTTATTTATGGTCTTACTAACTCACAAACATCTCCAACAACTCCTCGTGGTATGTGGACTGTTTCTCAAAAGAATGGTAACATTGACCCAACTTTTGATGCTTGTAAGTTAGCTATTGGTTCAGGAGCTTCTTTTGTTGCTCGTGAGTCTATGACAGACCCTAAAAAGCTTGAAAAAATTCTTGTAAAAGGTTTTTCTCATAAAGGTTTTTCATTTTTAGATATCTTCTCTAACTGTCATATTAATCTTGGACGTAAAAACAAAATGGTTTCAGCTATGGATAACCTTAAATGGATTGACGATATTACTCTTCCTCTTAAAAAGTGGGAAGCACTTTCTGAAGAAGAACAACTTAATATTTTCCCGACAGGTGTATTAAGAGAAGTTGAACAAGAAGAGTATTGCGATATGTACAAAGAAATTCAAAAAGCTGCACAGGGTCAACGTCCTAAAATCACTCAAGATGACTTTGAGAAAAAAATATAAGGAGCAATAGATGAGACATACTTTAAGATTTACTGGTGTAGGAGGACAAGGTGTTCTTCTCGCTGGTGAGATTATGGCTGCTTGTAAAATCAAAAATGGTGGATTTGGGCTAAAAACTGCTACTTATACTTCACAAGTTCGTGGTGGTGCGACGGTTGTTGATATCACTCTTGATGACAATGAAATCCGTTATCCATATGCGAATGAAGGTGAGATTGATTTCATGCTTTCTGTTGCAGACGTTTCATATCACCAATTTAAAAGTGGTGTGAGACCTGGTAATAAAATAGTAGTTGATCCAAATCTTGTTCACCCAACAGATGAAGATAGAAAGACATGGGAAATCATTGAGATTCCTATTATTACTATTGCAAAAGAAGAGGTTGGTAATGTTATTACTCAATCTGTTGTTGCTTTAGCGATAACAAATACAATGACTGATGTTTTACCAGAAGAGTCACTCATAGAAACTATGCTTTCTAAAGTACCTACAAAAGTTCATGAAGCTAATAAAAAAGCGTATGCGCTTGGTAAAGCATATGCTTTAGATGCAATGGGAACTAAATAGTTATTTAATTCTTAGATAGTAAAGCAGTTCTTTTAAAGAACTGCTTTTTTTTAAATTCTTTTATTAATATTATTTAGTATCTAATACTTATTAATATTATATTTTTATACTTTCCCAAAAAAAATCTACATGTTTTTCAAACTGAGTTGATAAAGCATTTGTAGAATATTCATCAAAACGCAATAAGGTGACCTGTAAACGAATGTAGAAGAGGGTGCTTATAAACTCATATGCAACTAACATTGGATCTCCTGAAGCAATGAGAGAGTTTTGCATCATTACAAAAAAACCTTCTGATAATTGTTTAATATTTTTATCGTGAAATTCACTCATAAATTGCTCTCTAATATTTTGATTTTGCATGAGTTCTATCATAAGTAATCTAAACATGTTTTCATTACTTTTGTCAAAAGTAAGCATCTTATATTGGGTAGTAAACTTTTGTAAAAATGGTTTTCCTCGTGATGCCAATTCTTTTATTTCATCTTCTTTCATACTAAAAGGGGAAGCAAATATATTTTTTGCAACTTCGAGAAATATTTCTTCTTTATTTGTGTAATGATTATAAATGGCACTCTCTCTAATACCTACTGCTGCTGCAATTTTTCTCACACTAGCTCCCTTATAGCCATACTGTGAAAAGAGGGTAGTCGCCACTTTTAATATTTTATCTTTAGTTCCATTTTTTACTCGAGTATCCCTATTTTGTGGCATTTCAAGCTCCTTTTTGTCTTTAAGTGAACATTTGTTAATATGATTGTAATTATAGATGAACAATCGTTAATATAAGCTTATATTTAGATGAACACTTGTTCATCTAAAGGCTTAGATATATGAACACTTGTTTATTAGTTATTATTCAAGTATTTTCTGTATAATTTCACAGGTGTAAGAGATAGTGCTTGTATTTTGAGATACAAGAGGAAAGTCCGAGCTGCTGTAAGACAGTGTTCCATTTAACTAATGGCCGTAGTAATGCGAGGGAAAGTGCAACAGAGATTAAACTGCTATTATTAGCCGATATTTGAGCATAAGCCCAAATATCTTTCGCTAGCCGCTAAGGCACTAAAGCATAAAAATGCTATCGGCATTTTTCTAACTTTTAGCGAACTAAAAATAGTAAAGGTGAAAAGGTGTGTGTAAGAGACCACCAGTCTTTATGGTAACATAGAGAGCTTGTAAACCCAACATGGCAGCAAGAAACAAATGGTTAGCGTCTTACATTGCTATTGTTTCGCTGGAGGTACGTCGTAAGATGTGCAGTAGATTAATACTATCACTACAAAACTCGGCTTATCTTACACCTACTATTTTTCAATAGAATTTACATTATGTTAACCAATACGTATATTTCCCCTAGTGTATATATTATTTAATATAAATATCACATCAACTTCTAGATTATTAAAGAAAGGAATAAAATAAATGACTCGTAAAGCACAACTTATTAAAGATATTCAAAACCTTTTAAATAGCTATGAGGGTATTCATAAGACTTCTATAAATCCTGAACTACTAGAGTTTATGGATGAAAACACATTAAAAGAGATTATTGGTAACCTTCTAGATCAAAAAGAAACTATTAAAGAGCCGGACATAGAATGGCTGGATAAATTTAAAACAAAATAACATATTGTTGCATATTGTTAATGTTATTTACTATTTTTATGATATACTTTCATTATCAATTTATACAAGGGAAATATAATGAGTAGCAATTTAGATTTAATTCAATTAACAGAACAAACAAAAAAACTCACTGCAATGGTAGTAGAAGATGAAAAAGTAACAAATGAACTTTTGAGTTCAACTTTTAAAAACTTTTTTGCCGAAGTAGATTCATGTTTTGATGGCGATTCAGCTTTAAAAATATATAAACAAAAACAACCTGATGTTGTATTTGTAGATATTATCATGTCAGGTATGGACGGTATTGAACTTTCACGTAAAATACGTGAAATTAATCCTTCACAAATTATCATCGTTATCTCTGCAAGCAATGATATGGAAAAAATATCTGAATCAATTGAAGTTGGTGTAAATAGCTTCATACAAAAACCAATTGATACGAAAAAAATCATTGAGCTTCTTGGAAGTGTTGTATCTATGGTGGCTAAAAAGAAAAAAATTGAAACAAAAACATTTTCAATTTCTCTTCCTTTAGATCTATATGAAACAGTTAATGATAATGCAAAAGCAGAAAGCATCTCTAAAAATGCCGTAATTATTAGAGCATTGCGTAGTTTTTACGATCAATAATTTTTAATTTGATTTTACATGAAATTAATCTTTTTTTAAGATTAATTTCTATATAATTTCGGCTCAACAAATAAGTTGATACACTTTCTTCAATGGCCCCGTCGTCTAGCGGTTAGGATCCATGGTTTTCATCCATGTTACAGGAGTTCAATTCTCCTCGGGGTCACCATTTACTTACTTAAAAAATCAAACTTTAAATCATAAATTAATCTAAACTTTGCTAAAATCACGAAAAATATTTTTAGGAATTTTAATGTTAAGATTTGCACAAAGTCCTACTACTGATATGTCTATAGAAGACTTAAGAATCGTCCTACTCAATTATATTGTAGCTAAACAAAAAAAAGAAGATTTAATTGTTCGTATTGAAGATACTGATAAGCACAAAAACATTGAAGGAAAAGATCAAGAAATTTTAGATATTTTAGGTCTATTTGGAATTACACATTCTCAAGTTATTTACCAAAGTCAAAATTTTAAATTTCATTCGGCTATGGCGTTACAGCTTTTACATGAGAAAAAAGCATTTGCATGTTTTTGTTCTGTAGCTTGGCTCCAAAATAAACGTCAAGAAGCAAAAGCTGCTAATAAGACATATAACTATGATGATGCTTGTAGAAACCTTCCAGCAGAACTCGTCATAGATAATACAAATCCATTTACTATTCGTATCAATAGACCAGATGAGCCTATTGTTATAGATGATCGTATAAAAGGTAAAGTTACATTTAGCCCAGATAAAGTAGATAGTTTTGTAATCATGCATCAAGACAAAACACCTACATATAATTTTGCTTGTGCAGTAGACGATATGCTTAGTGATATTTCCATTATTATTTGCAGTGAAGAGCAGATAAATAACTCCCCTAAACAAGAGCATGTTAGAAATACTCTTGGGTATAATAAAAAGATTGAATACGCTCATCTTCCTTCCTTTTCTAAAAAGGAAAGTAGTGACCTCTTAAGTGTTAAACGCTTACTCGAAGAAGGATATTTGCCAGAAGCAATATCAAATTATCTAATATCAACTTGCTATGAAGCACCAAAAGAGCTCTTTACCTTAGAAGAAGTAGTAGAGTGGTTCACTCTTGATAGAGTATCAAAGAACCCTACCCATTTTGATATTGACAGATTGAAGCATATAAATAAAGAATACTTAAAAGCGATGCAAGCTAAAGAGCTTTCTCGTTATGTGGGTTTTGCTGATGCTGAGATAGGAGAACTCGCTCGTCTTTATCTTGATGAAGTAAATACTACGCTTGAGTTAAAATCTAAAATAATGCCTATCTTTGAAAAAAGAAATATTCCTAAGAAGTTTGAAGAGCAAGCTGTTCTTATCTCAAAAACAATTAAAACAGCACCCTACTTTGAAGAATATGATGACTTTAAAGATTATCTTATCAAAGAAACAGGAGTGAAAGAAAAATATCTTGTAAACCTATTGTATCTACTTTTAACAAATGCGGAACATGGACCAGATATTTCTAAAGTTTATAAATATCTAAAAAATTATCTTATGGAGATTATTAAATGAATGCACTAATAGAAATTATACAAGGACTCGGCGGAATATTTATTTCACTTATTAATGTTTATATATGGGTTATCATTATTGGAGCTCTTTTAAGTTTTGTAAACCCAGACCCTTACAATCCAATTGTACAATTTTTATATAAAGTTACAAACCCAGCATATAGCTTCGTAAGACGATTTATGAGAACGGATATAAATGGTCTTGACTTTGCTCCTTTAATCATCATAGTCGTTTTACAGGTGCTTATAGTTGTATTGAGTTCTCTTCTTTACAATTTGTAAGCTCAATAAATATTTTGTCGAAAAAAGACAAAATATTTATACTACTCTTCTTTTTTAAAAATCATTTTCCCAGAACTACCTTCTTTACTTTTGACTTCTAAACGCAGTAAGTTACTCTCTTTAGGAAATACAAGCTTATAATACCTGAGCCATTGTGCTTTGGATGATGTTAGTGAAATAAATTCATTTTTTGCATTAAGCTTTTCAACTTTTATAGGTTTTTTATTATTCAGTAAAAAATTAACATCTTGTGAATATTCTTTTTTAATGTATAAAGAAATGTAAAAAAATTCATTATCTTTGTATTTTTTTGCTCTAACTTTATTGAGATATATTGCAGAAACGATTCCTATAACTTTATCTTCTGTTTGAATTTTTGAGCTTTGTATGACATCTTCACTTAATGCTTGCTCTTTCGTAATGTTAAAATCTTCGAAGGCACTTTTATGTGCACAAGCACTGAATATAACGGTTAATGCAAAAAATATAAAAAAAGTTCTCATTTTAGGCCTTATTTTTTTGAGAATTATATCTTATTAAACTCTTCTTTTGTATAATTGATTAAAATTTAAATTAAAGTCTGACATTGAAAAAAAGATTAGCCGTTGCATTTACAGGACCTTCAAACAGTGGAAAAACTACCTTAATCCTAAAAGTAGCTCGCAAGTTCATTCATGAACATAAACTTGAAGTTGCCATTGTCAAACATGATCCAAAAGATAAAGCCCGTTTTGATGTGGAGGGAAAAGATAGTTACAAGTTTAGTGATACCGGTGCTGAAGTTATTGTGACTTCACCAAATCGAACGACTTACTTTTCCAACCGACATTCAGAACTTGAAGATATGGTAAGACTTTTTGATCAATTTGATATTTTATTGGTTGAAGGCTTAAAAAATCTTCCATTACCACGAATAAGTGTCTTTAGAGATACTATAGATAAGGATTATTTTCCATATATGAATGCTTTAGCAATAGATAATACAATTGACATAAAGCAATACAACATTCCAAACGCAGTAGATGTTTTAAATCTAAACGAAGTAGATGAAGTGATATCTTGGATATTACAAAATGCAAAACAAATTTAACAAAGGATAGAGAATGAGAGATATATTTGACGCGATACAAACAAGTGCTAAAAGAATTAAAGATGCAATTGATGTAAAAGATATTGGGTATTCCCAGCAAGAAAATTCTTCTGGTGAAACGCAGCTAGAGCTTGATATCAAATGTGATATGATTATTGAAGAGGAATTTTCAAAGGTTGCTTCTATTCATACAATAGCAAGTGAAGAGAAACAGCATGCAGAACTTTTACATGAAGATGGAAAATACTTCATCGCTTATGATCCTCTTGATGGTTCATCACTTGTGGATGTGAACTTAAGTGTTGGTTCAATTTTTGGAATATATGAAAATGATTTTGGTACAAAAAATATGGTGGCAGCTTGTTATGTGGTTTATGGTCCCCGTGTTGAAATGGTTTTTGCCCAAAATAAAGCTAAACTCTATCTTTTACAAGCTGGCGACTTTGAATTTGTTAAAGAGATTAGACTTACAGAAAAAGGTAAGTTGATGGCTCCAGGTGGAACACAACAAAATTGGGAAAAGTATCATAAAGAGATGATTGATGGTTTTTTTGCTGAGGGTTATCGTCTTCGTTATTCTGGTGGAATGGTTCCAGATCTTCACCAAATTTTACTTAAAGGTGGTGGACTTTTTAGTTACCCAGCTACAAGTGATAAACCAGAAGGTAAGTTGCGTCGTCTTTTTGAAGTTTTCCCATTTGCTTTTATCTATAAAATAGCAGGCGGTGAAGCTATCAACGGTTCGGATGATTTGATGACTTTAGGTCATGGACATATTCATGATACTTCTCCTTGTTTTTTCGGCTCAAAATATGAAGTAAAAAGAGTAAAAGAAGTTTATGCAAAAAATGCATGAGAAGCCTAAGGATAAGTTTGAACTTTATCTTGATGAGATGATCATCAAAATTCAAGCTTGTCAAGAAGAAAAAGCTCATAAAAGTTGTAGTGCTTGTGAGCATTACTTCGGTTGTGAATTACGAGACGAGTATGTTAAGGCCGTTTACAACAGTATGTCAAAAGGTGAAACAGGCGGATTTGAGTTTTAGCCTATTGGCAAGACAAAACATTTTAGATAAAATACATTAAATATTTATACAGGACAAAAAATTGAGCAAATATATTACAACACCTATATACTATGTGAATGGAGAGGCTCATATTGGGCATGCTTACACAACTTTCATTGCAGACACTGTGGCACGCTACGAAAGATTAAAAGGTGAAGATACTTTCTTTTTAACAGGAACAGATGAACATGGTCAAAAGATAGAAGAGTCAGCAGAAAAAGCTGGTAAACCTACACAGCAATTTGCAGATGAAATCAGTGCTACTTTTAAAAACCTTTGGGATGAATTTGAGATAAGTTATGATAAATTTATCCGCACAACAGACGAAGAGCATATGCGTGGTGTACAAAAAGCTTTTGAAGTTATGTATGCCAAAGGTGATATCTATAAGGACTTTTATGAAGGTCATTACTGCGTTAGTTGTGAGACATTTTTTCCTGAAACGCAGCTTGTAGATGGTGAATTTTGTCCAGACTGTGGTAGAACTACCAGTGTTGTAAAAGAAGAGAGTTACTTTTTCAAACTTTCAAAATATGAGGATAAACTTCTAAAGCATTATGAAGAAAATCCTGAGTTTATTATGCCTCGTTCTCGTGCAAATGAAGTGGTAAATTTTGTAAAAGGTGGTTTACGAGATCTTTCTGTTACACGTACCTCTTTTAGTTGGGGTGTGAAAATGCCAAAAAGTATCGGGGATGACAAACATGTTATGTATGTTTGGCTTGATGCACTTTTAAACTATATTACAGCACTTGGATATGGCAGTGATGAAGAAAAAATGAATTATTGGCCTGCAGATATTCATTTTGTAGGAAAAGATATCCTACGTTTTCATGCTATCTATTGGCCTGCATTTTTAATGAGCTTAGATTTACCACTTCCAAAGCACATTGGTGCGCATGGATGGTGGACAAGAGATGGCGAAAAAATGAGTAAATCAAAAGGAAATGTAGTCTCTCCAAAAGAGGTTGCTGATGCTTATGGTGTTGAAAACCTTAGATACTTTATGCTCAGAGAAGTTCCTTTTGGTCAAGATGGTGATTTTTCTCAACGTGCGTTTATAGATAGAATTAATTCAGAACTGAGTAATGATCTTGGAAATCTTCTCAACCGTATTATCGGTATGAGTGGAAAATATTCTGATTTTGAAATAGATAGCGTAGATGTTGAAAAATATCATGCAAAAGAAATCTCAGATATGAATGTTATTTTAGACTCTCTTGATACATTTTTAAAAAACCTTCAAACCCATAGGTATCTTGAAGAACTGTGGAAACTTTTTTCTATTGGTAATGGTGTTATACAAGAGTATGAACCATGGGCAAAAATGAAAAATGGACAAAAAGATGAAGCACTAGCAACAGTTGCAGTTGTTGCTAACATCTTGGCTAAAGCCGCTATTATGCTTCATCCTATTATGCCAAAAACTACAAATATTATAGCCGATGCACTCTCTTTTGAGATCAATACTGCGAGTTATAAAGAGCTTGTTGTAGATAAAAAACTATTAAAACTATTTAATATTAAAAAAGTCCCTCCTCTTTTTCCTCGTGTGGAAGAGCCATTAATGGAAGAAGCACCAAAAGCTGAGCCTCAAACTATTAAAGAAGATAACAATCCAAAAGAAAAATCTAAAAAAGAGGATGATAATCTTATTGAGATTGGACAGTTTTTTGAAACTTCACTAAAGGTAGGAACTGTTATTGAAGCTGAAGAAGTTCCAAAAAGTAAAAAACTTCTTAAACTTCAAGTTGATTTGGGTGAAGCATCTCCCCGTCAAGTTGTTGCCGGTATTAAAGAATTTTATTCTCCGCAAGATTTACTCAATACGCAAGTGTGTGTTGTAGCAAACCTAAAACCTGCGAAACTGATGGGAATGATGAGTGAAGGAATGCTTCTTGCAGCAAAAGATGAAGATGGTTTATGTCTGGTTAGACCAGAAAAACCTAAAAAAGCAGGTACACCTATTGGATGAGACTTGAAAACACTCTAGCACTTATAAATGGGGAACTAATAAACTCTCCATTTGTAAATAATTTCACAAATATCATATTTGAAGCTAAAGCTGTAAGACGGGGTGACCTTTTTATTGCTTTTGATGAGACTACGATTGAAGAGGCTATTTTCAATGGTGCTTATGGTGTCATTTTTGATAAACCTACCCAAATTACAGATAGTGAAATAGCTTGGATAAAAGTCAAAGATCTTGAAGATGCTCTTAAAAGACTTTTACGTTTTGAATTAATAAATAAAGAAACTACAGTCTATGAATGCGATGAAATAATTTTAAAACTTGCACTACAGGTTGTTACAGAGCCAAATTTTGTTGTACTACATGGCGATATAAAAGCTATATTTAAAATGCTATCTAATATAGAATCAGGTTCAATCATATTATTTAGTCCTGCCCTGACAAGTAAAGATATTTTTACAAATACAAAAAAACTTCCAAAAGCTCCAGCTAATAGTATAAATATTGTTGAACAGACACTATTTGAAACCTCTTTTATTTACGATAATACTTTTTACGAAAGGCAATTAATCTCACCATTTTTTATGCCCTACCTCGAAAAATTACTCTATTTATTTAAAAGTTTAAAGATAAACTTTAGACTCCGTAAATTTACCCCTATAGAGCACTTTGAAGCTGTTTTTACAAATAAAAATTTTGAAATAAAAGAGTTTGGTACAAGCGACAAAGTGTTAATCTTTGAAAAAAGTTCTGCATTAATTTCTAATGAAATTTCATTCTTGCAATCACAAGCATGTTGGGCAAAAATCATTCATCTTATACCTCTCTCTTATAAAAGTAGTATAGATTCAGATAGTCAAAATATTTTTATTTACAGGTACGAAGATGAGATAAAGAGTATACTTAAAGCCAATTCATTTCATTTTGCTTTACTTGTTGGTGTAGATAAGTCGATTCTTGATAAACCTTTGGTGAAGCAAACACAATTAACTTTAGATTTTTAAAAAAAATGCTATATTAACAAGAATATTTAAAAAGGATTCTTCATGAAAAAAATTCTCCTCGCTTCATTAGTATTAGCAGCTTCTTTATCTGCTTATGAAATTCAAAACTCTTCAGTAAAATTTACTGCGTTTAAAACTTATGCAAAAAAAGGTGTTAGTGGTGTTTTTGATGTTGTTAAAGTTACAACGAATAAAAATGACACTATTGTAGGTTTACTCTCAAATGCAACAGCAACGATCAATACTTCTAGCGTCAATAGTGGTAATAAAGGTAGAGATATTAAGCTTGTTTCTAAATTCTTTGATGTTCAAAATGTAAAAAAGATTGAAGCAAAGATAATCAAGGTTGATAAAAAAACTCTTGTTGCAAAAATTACAATGAATGAAAAATCTTTAGATATTCCGATGAGTTATACAGCAAAAAATGGAAAAATTACAGCAAAAGGTACTATCGATTTAGCTGATTTTGCTATGCTTTCTTCTCTTAAGTCAATAAATAAAGCATGCTATGCCTTACATCAGGGTAAAACTTGGCAAGATGTTGATATTGCATTTACTTTAGACTATAAGTAAATAAATGAATCGTAGAGATTTTTTAAGTACTGCAACTATTGCTTCTGCTTCGCTTGCTCTTAATGCCTGCAATGAGTCCAATCATGTTGCAATAGATTACTCAAAACATCCTAAAAAACATGATGATATTAAACATATTAATTTTAATAGAAACAAAAAAACTGTTATCAAACTCGCTACAAGTTGGCCAGCTCACTTTCCCATAATGGGAACAGGAGTTGAAAAATTTGCTCAGCGTGTCAAAGATATTAGCGGTGGCTCTTTAGAGATAAAAATCTACGCTAAAAATGTTCTTGTCCCTGCCCTTGCAGTTTTTGATGCTTGTTCTAGTGGTCAAATTGATGCTTTTCATTCTGGTCCCTACTATTGGAAAGGTAAAAACTCCTCTTTTTCCCTCTATAGCGGTATCCCTTTTGGCTTTACGGCCGAAGAGGTAAACTCATGGATGCTTTATGGTGGTGGTATGGATTTATGGCGAGAGCAATATGCTAAATACAATCTACACCCATTTCTAGGCGGTAATACAAATATTCAGATGGGTGGATGGTTTAGAAAACCTATCAACTCTCTTGATGATATGCAAGGTTTGAAGATGCGCATCCCAGGTCTTGGAGGAGAAGTATTTTCAAGAATGGGGGTAAACCCTATTCTCCTTCCTGCAGGAGAAATTTATACTTCACTTGAACGTGGAGTTATTGACGCAACCGAATGGGTGGGACCTGCATTGGATATCAAAATGGGATTTTATAAGGTTGCACCATATTATTATTCTGGTTGGCACGAACCTGGTTCTGTACTTGAGTTAACTTTTAACAAACATATCTGGAATACCTTAGCCTTTGAGCATCAAGCAATGATTGAAGTTGCTTCAAGCGAACTGAATGCAAATATGGCAACAGAATTTCATTATGAAAATATTCATGCTCTTGAGAAGCTCAAAAGCCTTGATGTAAAACTTGCAAAATTTCCTGATGATGTAACACAGGCTGGTAAGAAAGCTTTGGTTGAAGTCATTGATGATTTAAGCAGTAAAAATAGTGATTTTGCTAATGTTTATGCTTCTATCAAAACACATTTAGACCTCTCAAAAGAGTGGAGTGATGCGAGTTTAGGATATTTTTTAAATATCAGATAAACAAACCCATTCATTAGTTTAAAAGTGGTAGAATTTCAAAAATTATTTAAAGATATATTATTGAAAACATTACTACTTTTTACGCTCTTATTATCAACATCATTATTTGCTTCTTTTCATGGTGTCATACTAGACAAAAACACTTCCTTGCCAATTGCAAACGCAGCTATCAGTGACTCTTTATATACTACAAAAAGTGATGCCAATGGCTCATTTTTTATAGATTCAAAAGAGAAGATTTATCATATAAAAGCCTATGGATATAGACCTTTTAGTTTTCAAGAAGACAATAATAGTACTGTTATAAAACTTGAGCCCATCAAGGTGAAAGCACTGTATCTTACTTTTTGGGGTGCTAGTAATAATTCCGGTACACTCAAAAAAATTTTAAATCTTATCGATAAAACTCAGGCTAATGCCGTAGTTGTTGATGTGAAAAATGAGTATGGTTCAACTTCTTTTTGGACAAAATTTGAACAAGCAAACAGTTATGGAGCGCATAAAAATCGTACAAATAGAAATATAAAAAAATTTATGCAAACAATGAAAGAACATAATATCTATACAATTGCGAGAATTGTAACTTTTAAAGATGAACTACAGGCTTCAAACAATCTTGAGTATGCAATTAAAAAAGAGGAAGATGGAAGCGTTTGGAGAAATCATGACAAGATGGCTTGGGTTGATCCTTTTGACAAACGCTCACATGAGTATACTATTTCTATTGCAGAGGAAGCTGCCAAGGTAGGTTATGATGAAATAAACTTTGATTACATTCGATTTCCTGCAAAAGCAGGTCTTTGTTTTGAGGATGAAAATACACAAAAAAATCGCATTAAAGCTATTGGAGATTTTTTAGATCAGGCTCAGAAACGACTCAAAAAATATGGAGTTTTTATCTCTGTTGACACCTATGGAAATGTTTGTTGGGCAAAAGATGATAATGGCATAGGTCAAACAGTTTCATCTTTAGCAAAACATGCAGATTATCTTTGTCCTATGCTATACCCTTCAGGGTTTTCAAGTGGTTCTTTTTATTTTAAATACCCAGCTGAACATCCTTATGATGTCGTTTTTCGTAGTATTAAAACAATTAGAGATAGAGTGGATAGTTCACGTGTAAGACCTTGGCTACAGTACTTTAAAGATTATACAAATAAACGAAAACCATATAAAAGAAAAGAGATTCAAGCTCAAATTCAAGCAACAGAGGATGCCGGCGCAAATGGATGGATGCTTTGGTCCCCATCAAGTCGTTACCACTTAAACTATCTAATCAAGTAAGCGAATATCTTTGAGTTTTTTTCTTATATCTTGCGCTTTTGGTAGATAACTTGCAACTAAGGTATGGAAATTTTTGGAGTGGTTCATATGCACCAAATGAGCAAGCTCATGAACAACAACATAGTCGATAAGCTCTTTATTAAGCTTAATCAGCTGTGTATTAAATGTTATATCTTTTTTTGAACTGCAACTTCCCCAACGACTTTTCATTTTTCGATATTTTAAAGAGTGATATGTCAAACCCATAATCTGACTAAAATACTCTGCACGCTCTTTTAAATATATTTTAGATACAAATTTATAAAAATCATTATATGCTGCGTTTACCTTTTCTTGAGATGAGCTTGTGATTTTAGATAGTTTTTTTCGTAGATATTCTGTTTCCTTAGAATCTATACTACAAACTTCCCCAAAAAGTAAGACTGCATCTTCAAGATTTATAGGAATTTGTTTGTTTTGTTCATTTTTCTTGAGTTGTTTTCTTATCCAAGCTTCTTTTTCTTCTAAAAATGAGAGCACATATTTCTGTGACCTTGAAGGCGTTTTTACAATGATACAAGAGTCTGCATCTACTCGTAAGTAGCTATGTTTTAGCTTTGGAGCATAGAGTATCTCTACTTCAAGGTCTTTAAACGCAGTGATCTTATTCATAAGGTATCGGGTCTTTGACTCCAGCAATTTTAAAGCCATTCAAACGCAGTCGACAACTATCACAGACGCCACAGGCTTTGTCTTCATTTTTATAACAACTCCAAGTTAATTCCAAGGGTACTTGTAAATCTAGTGCTGTTTGTACTATCTCTGCTTTTTTCAAATGTACAAGAGGCATTGTAATTTCTATCTTTGTATCATCTTTTGTTCCAAGATTTATGGCTTTTTGCATTGCCCGGATATACTCTTCACGACAATCAGGATACCCACTGCTGTCTTCTTCAACGACACCAATACTAATAACACTAGCATTTTCTTTTTCGGCAATGGCAGCTGCCATTGATAAAAAGATACCATTTCTAAATGGCACATAGGTAACAGGAACACCCTCTTGTACCCCATCAGTAGGCACGTTTATGTTTTGATCTGTCAATGCAGAAGCACCAAGTTGTTTAAAAAAATCCAAATCAAGAACATACTTTGCTTTTACATCTAAATTTTGTGCAATCTTCTCAAAGCATGATAGCTCTTTTGTCTGCGTTCTTTGGTCATAATTAAAATGTACTGCTATTATTTCGTAGCCCTCTTTTTGCATCATATAAGCACTCAGTGTAGAATCCATTCCACCGCTCATAACACAAACGGCTTTTTTAGTTAAAGTTTCATTTTTCATAAAGGAATTTTAACATATATAAAATATTTTTTTAATCTTTTTTAAAACAAAAGAGTTATATAATGAGTCTAATCAACAAAAAGGAGAGATTATGGAAGTATCATCTTCAACAGGATCTGCTAATATACAAGTAGACGTGATGAAAAAAGCACAAGAAACACAAGCGCAGCAAGTATTAAAAGTGCTTGAGAGCGCACAAGAACAGTCAAAAGAAGTTACAGCACAAAAAACAGGTGTTGGTGGCAATTTAAATATTACTGGTTAAGGCTCTTCTCTTTGATAAGAATGGATGATGTTTTTCATCCATTTTATAAAATTTAATTCCTCATTTAGATATAATTCCACTTATGATAGATATTGACAATAGAACTTCATTAGAAGTCAATGAACCCTTTTTGCAAACCATTAGTCACTCGCTCACAGATAAAGATATAGAGCTTATTATCACATCAAATGCTGAGATTCAAAAAATAAACAAAGAATACAGAGAGATAGATAAACCTACTGATGTTTTGAGTTTTCCTTATGATGAAATGCCAATGGCGCCACTTGGTAGCATTGTTATTTCTCATGATATGGTAAAGCTCAAGGCACAAGAACTTGGTCACAAGGAAAGTGATGAATTTGCACTTTTGTTTATTCATGGTTTACTACATCTTCTTGACTTTGATCATGAAGTTGATGATGGTGAAATGCGAAACAAAGAAGAAGAACTTATCAAGCAGTTTGATCTGCCAATCAGTCTTATAGTAAGAACAGAAGGATAACGATGGATTATGTAATTTTTGTACTAGCAATGGCAGCACTTGTTTATGGAGCGGATTTTATTATTAAAGAATCAGAGAGAATTGCTTTACATTTTAATATTTCTCACTTTGTAATTGGTGCTACTTTAGTTGCCTTTGGAACCTCTCTTCCTGAGATGGCTGCTTCAATGATGGCAGCAGGACAAGGAAAAAGTGATATGGCTGTTGCCAATGTCGTAGGAAGTGTTATTTTTAATATTACTCTTGTGCTTGGGATTGTATTTATGATGGCAAAATCTATGAATCCTCAAAGAGATCTTTTTTCTAAAGATAGTGCTTGGGTTGTTATCCCTTTAGTTATATTTTTTATTATGATTCAAGATGGCGTTGTTGGCAGAGTTGATGGTGTATTGTTTTTGTTGATGATGGCTTCTTATCTTTTCTTTTTGTTCACAAGCAACAAAGAAGAGCTTGAGGGTGAGCTTGATGAAGATCTAGTAAAAGAAAAATTCAAGTGGGGCAAGAGTATCTTACTTTTAACTATAGGATTTGTATTTACAATTGGCGGTGCAAATTTTGTAGTAGAGAGTGCTACACATATCGCAAGAAGTTTAGAGGTAAGTGAGTGGATTATTGGTCTATTTCTTATTTCACTTGGAACTTCATTACCAGAGCTTGTTGTCTCAATCGTTGCTGTACGCAAAGGGAACGCTGAAATGAGCATCGGAAATATCATCGGCTCTAACGTTGCAAACTTTTCTATGGTTTTAGGTGGTTCAGCACTACTAAACCCACTTAGTGTAGATTTAGCGGCTACTCAGTTTGATATGCTCATTCTAGTAGGTGCATCTCTTACACTTCTGTTTGTTTTGGCAAATAGACTTTATAACAAGGCTGGTGGTGTCTTTTTACTCACAATTTTAGCACTTTTTATCCAAAACTCTTTTGCATAAGAAGTCTGCAGTTTGGCTATTTGATATAGCCTAACTCTAGAAGCTTGTTGTAAATATCTGATACAATAGCTCCCGCAGCATGCCCTCCATGTCCTCCATGCTCTACAAGAACTGTTACTATGTACTGAGGATTTTTGTAGGGTCCGTAGGTCGTGAACCATGCATGAGAACGTGTATAATATGAAAGCTCATGCTCTTTCTTTCTTGTTTTAATATCTTGCTTTATCCCAATAACTTGTGCAGTACCTGTTTTACCAGCAAGAGTAACCTTGGA
Source organism: Sulfurimonas sp. (assembly GCF_026988655.1). Taxonomy (GTDB): domain Bacteria; phylum Campylobacterota; class Campylobacteria; order Campylobacterales; family Sulfurimonadaceae; genus Sulfurimonas. The sequence continues at coordinate 42,133 of NZ_JALSKT010000043.1, forward strand.
ATGCAGATAATGCGTTGCTGTACCATGAGCAGAGTTACAAACCTGGTACATTGCTCGTCGAATGAGCGGCAGTTTTCTTAACTCTTTTGCATTTAAAACTTTTTCAAATTTCTCTTGATATGGCTTATCCCCTATCATTTTTGCAAGATGGGGTGTTGGAAGTTTTCCCGTGGCTACAAGTGCAGTTTCTCTTGCTATTTGAATTGGCGTAGTTAAAAAATCCCCTTGTCCGATGGACATATTAACTGTTTCACCGATATTCCAGTTTACATGATACTTATTTTCTTTCCATAAACGAGATGGAACCACACCAATAAATTCATTTGGTAGGTCAATTCCTGTCTTTTTACCAAAGCCGTATCGTTTTAGTCCTGCACTCATTTTTACATTTCCCAAAACAAGACTACCTTTGTAAAAGTAATCATCACAACTCTCACGAATAGCTTTGATAATATCTGTACGACCATGACCTTTTCTTTTCCAGCATCTATAAATTCTGTGCCCTACTTTCAAGTTTGATTTACAATTGACTGTCCAATTTTTATTTAAATCAGTAGTAATATAGAGCAAACCAAGAAGTGGTTTGATGATAGATCCAGGAGGATAAAGCCCATGAGTAAGTTTATTTGTAAAAGGGTGATCTAGACTTGAGGAGAGTGTGTTATACATCTTGTAAGACATTCCATTAACAAAAATATTTAAATCATAGTTAGGAAAACTCCCCGCTGAAACAATAGCACCATGTGTATCCATAACAACAATCGCACCAACTTTTCCCTCAAATAATTTAGATATATATTTTTGTAGTTCCATATCGAGATTTAAGGTTAGCTTTCTGTCTTCTTGAGGACTTGTATAACTCAGCTCTTTTACTTCAAGATTATTCGCATTAACTTTAATCTTTTTTTCACCTGGAGTTCCCTGCAAATATTCGTTGTAATAGTTCTCTATTCCTGTTTTACCTGTGTATCCAATGAGATCAAGCAGAGGGTTTTTATCTATATCTTTTTGATTTGCTCGTGAAACATAACCAATCATATGTGCAGCGATATTTTTATATGGATAAAACCTTTTAGGAGCAGGAGCTATTTTAATATTTTTTCTCAAGTTAAGAATTGTATAAACTGGCATCATTTCAGCATAAGGAATGTAATGAACAACATCAATATATTCATGATTATAAAAAGAGTCTTTTTTCTTGTAGTTTTTAATAATTTTTTCTTTACTCAAAGATGGTAAAAGTTTTATAAGTAAAGCAATCTCTTCGTCAAACATTTTTTTATTTTTTTTGCGAAGTAAATGCGGTGCGAGCTCTATTTTAAAACCAAGTTTATTGATAGCAATAGGTCTATTGAATCGATCAACTATTTCACCTCGGACTGGGGCGATTTTTTCATGTTTGATTGTATTGTTGCGAGATAGTTTAGAATAGTAACTATTTGACTGCACAGAAAGAGTGAAAACTCTTACAATCAAAGCCAACCAAATAAATACAAAAAGAAAAATAATAAATTTTATTTTCACAATAAGCTCACTAAAAAGAATTCAATTACTATATAGTAAATTATATAGTAATCTATATGCATTTTTGGTAATAAAAAAACACTAGAAAGAATTGTCATAAAAAGAAAATATCCTAAATAAGCAAGTAGAACATAGGAAATTTTAATACAAAAAGGACAATTAACATTTTGTTTAATTTTAGGAAGAACAAACTTATAAACAAAATAAAAATAAAATACAGTACTAAACAATAAAAGACCATAATTTGCTTCTAAAATGATTAAACATATTGAGATAAGAGTAACAGAGAGTAAGTCTTCGCGCTGGAGAGCTTGTGTAAAAAGTACGAAAAGTACAGCCAGCATTGGTGGCAAAAATGGATAGATAGACCCTAAAGAGCTATATAGTGTAAATAACACTATATAGATAATAGGAACTATAGGTTTTTGATGAGAGATACTTCGTTGCATATCGGAAAGTGTTTACATTTAATACAGTCAGCCCAAATCTTATGTTCTGGTAGTGACTCTTTTGGAATTTCATGAAACTCCAATCTCTCAAAAAAAGCTTGTCTGTATGTTAAACTCAAAACTCTTTTTAAACCTAAAAATTTTCCTTCTTCCAGGGCAGACTTAACAAGTCTCTCCCCTATTTTTTGACCTCTATAGCCATCTTTGACTATAAGGGATCGGATTTCTCCAAGTTCAACTGTATGGATATGTAAAGCAGTGAAGCCTATAAGCTCATCACCTAAATAGGCTAAAGTATATGAGCGAATGTTGGTCGCTACTTCATCTTGATTTCTTTCTAAAATGACACCACTTTCTACCTCTGGACGAACCAAATCTTGCATTTTTGGTATATCTAAAAGAGTTGCTTTTGTATACTCAATCTTCATGCACTTGCTCTTGTGTTTCTTGTGCTTCATTTAAGATATCATAGATAACTTTTACTATTTTATTCATACCTCTTTTTTTAGAACTTGAGACCATTAAAGCCTGAGGAAATTCACGTCTTAGCGCACTTTGTTCTTTTTGATTGAGCTTGTCAATCTTAGTAAATATTTGTATTATTTCTTGATTTTCATGTACATTTTTAAATAAAAAGTCACTTACAGCCGTGTCTATTTCTAGATGAGGGTGACGACAATCTATCAAATGAATAAAAATTTTAATCTGCTCTCTATTTGCTATATAATCTGTAAGGTTTTTTTCCCAATCACTTTTGAGAGATTTAGAAACTTTTGCATAACCAAAACCAGGTAAATCTACAAATTTTGCTATAAGCTTTTGTGAAGTTTCTCTATTTAAAAAAGTTACATCAAAGTAATTTATTAGCTTTGTTTTTCCCGGGGTGGAAGAAACTTTTGCCAATCCTTTATGATTTGTAAGTGCATTTAAGAGTGAACTTTTCCCTACGTTTGAGCGAGCCATAAAAACAACTTCATTTTGTTCTACTGAGTCTGGAGCTGCATTTACATTTGGAGCAGAAGTTACAAATTTTGCTTCAACTATTTCTACCATTTTTATTCCTTTTTATCGTCTATGTCAAATATCATAATAACGGGCTCTTTTTTCATACCCTTAGCGTATGCTTTCCCATTGTCTATACTAAGCACAACTTCATCACCAAGTATCTCTTTTCTTTTGTCAATTTGCTGTAAATGTACATTGTCATAGAAACGGTACTCTTTAATCATAGGCATATATATGACTTTATTTGCACTACCTTTGTATTTTGAACCATCTTTTGTTTCTAAGACAAAGACTACATTACCTATGGCAACAAATTTTGTCGGTTTATTTTTTTTATTTGTATAAATAGTAACTTCAGTTGCATTTAGCTCATCATTTTGTTTTTTCATTTGAACATCGCCACGAAAGATGGAGATGCCTTTGTTTTCATCTGCACTAAATGAGTTTGCTTGTATTTTCAACTCTACTGCAGAAGAAATTATTTGTAAAAAAACTGCTATTATTAAAACATATTTCATTATTTACTCTCTTGTAATTGATAGATTGCATTTATATTTTTTGAATAAACCTTATTCAGAAGGTTATTATATTTTATGTATGTACCATGCACAACATTTTCACCCATTTTTGCAGTATAACCTACATCACTGATTGCTACAGAACTGTTTTTATCATAAATGATTTTCTGTGTTTGCAATATAAAACCATTTTCTCTACTATATACAACATCACCAGTTAAAATTACTTTGTCATTTTTATATATACCTTCTTTTGCACGCATATTTGCCATATATTTTTCGGATCTATCAGTATAATTTATATCTTCTACTATAAACCTATCATCATATTTTGTAGCACTTGAACCAACCATAAAAGTTTTTAGACCATTTTGCACAAGCTCATATAATGTAAAGTTTTTCACTTCAAGCTGTGGCACATCAATAAACTCTTGATGTTTAATATCTAAGGGTTTAAAAAAAAGGAAGATTGCAATAAGCCCGGCAAGTACGAAACTTAAAAAGATATTTATACTAATAACCTACTCCTTAAATCCATACCGACAAAAAAAGTTCTCTTTGCTCATTTTCATCTACTAAAATATCTATCATCTCTCTTACAGCACCCTCGCCGCCATTTTTTGAGAGTACGACATCAACTATCTCTTGTATCTCTCTGACTCCATTTTTAGGTGTGAAACTTCTTCCTGCAAGATTTAGCATATTGAAGTCATTGAGATCATCGCCTATTGCGGCAGTTTCATTCATACTGATGTCTAAGGAAACAAGAATCTCTTTTAAAACTCTATCTTTATCTTTTATGCCCTGATGAAGATGTTGTACACCGAGTTCTTTAGCTCTGCGTTTGAGTATTTCCGAGTTTCTGCCTGTGATAATAGCAACTTGATTTCCTATTTTTATCCACGTTGAGATACCAAGACCATCTTTGACATTAAACTGTTTACTCTCAATGGCATCATTTGAATAAATCAAACCACCATCAGTCAAACAGCCATCAACATCAAGAACAAGAAGCTTAATCATAAAACATCTTTTGTACTTGGAATACCAACACGCTCATTTGTTGCAACTGCACGACGAAGAGCTACTGCAACTGATTTAAACGCAGCTTCTATAATGTGGTGTTTGTTTTTTCCACGAAGTTCAATAATGTGCATAGTAATTTTTGCATTAAGTGCAAAAGCTCTGAAAAATTCTTCAACAAGCTCAGTATCAAACTGCCCTACTTTTCCACTCACATCAAGCTCACAAAGTAAAAATGGACGGTTACTTAAATCCATATCACATGATACACAAGCCTCATCCATAACAATGTTAGCACTCCCAAAACGTTCCATATTTTTCACAGGATAAATTGCCTGTGCCAAAAGTGAACCAAGAACAATCCCAACATCTTCAACACTATGATGATCATCAATATGCGTATCCCCTTTACAAACAACATCCAAATCTATTAAAGAATGTTTTGTAAAACTCTCAAGCATATGATCTAAAAAACCAACACCTGTATTTATATTGCTTTTGCCTGTACCATCTAACTTCAATGATATAGTGATATCTGTTTCTTTAGTAGTTCTCGTTTTTGTTATCATACTTTTAATCCTTTTTTACTATAAATGCGTGTTTAAATCTACTGTTTGCTTTGTAGTCTCTTGCTTCTTGTTCGCTTTTGAAACCCTCAAGCCAGACTTTAAAAAATCTTCCTTTATCCGTTTCAACATCTTTGATCACACTTTTATATCCATCTATATTGTTATATTTTTCTTGTGTTTTTATAGCACCTTCAATTTTAGTAAAGGATGCAATTTGTAGTGCAAAATTGTCTAAAGAAACACTTTTTGGTGATTTGGCGAGTTGGTTTTTGTTGGGAATAGAGTGTGCTCTTTTACCTTCAAATCCAAGTATTTCTATGATTACAGGAGCAGTTCCTGTTCCTATCATATCTATCTTAGAAGCCGCTGCTTTTGAGAGGTCGATAATTCTCGTTGAAACGAAAGGACCTCTATCATTTATGCGAACAACAGTACTTTTGCCATTGCGTTTATTTGTGACTTTTACTATAGTGTTCATAGGCAAGGTTTTATGTGCTGCTGTCATCGACCACATGTTGTATCTTTCACCATTTGAAGTCAACTTTCCATGAAAATCAGGACCATACCAACTTGCATTTCCTTTAAATCTGTCTCCAACACTCACTACTGTTGGGTGGTAGCGTATTCCACGCACCACATAAGGACGCATTGTAGGATGAGAGTACTTTTTTTTATCTAAATGAGAACGATACACACGACTGTCATCAACATACTCTTTAGGTGGTGTTTTGTCGTAATGTCTGTATGTTCCAGTGCCACGGGTACTACAACCAGCAAGAAATACAAAAGCCAAAAGAGATAAAGAAGGTACAATGAAAAGCTTATTCATATAGTTTTAACCTATCGCCAACATGGATCATAGAACCTGTCATATGATTTTGTGCTTGAATATTTTTTACACTGATTTTATATTTACGAGATATAGAGTGTAAAGAATCACCTTTTTTGACCATATAATAATACTTACTGTCAAACTTATGTTTCCTACTCTTTTTAGCGATAGGAATAATTAACTTTTGTTTTAAGCGAAGATTATTACTTTTTAAGTTATTAAAATCTTTGATGACTTTATAAGAGACGCCATATTTTTTACCAAGATAAGAGAGGTTGTCTCCTCTTGTGACAACATGAATCTTGTAAATATTTTGCATAGGCTCTTTATAATATTTTTGTTTAAATTCAGAAAGTTTTATATACGGAATATAGACATCATAATTTTTTGCATATGGAGGAACAAAATCATACTTCAAGTGTCTATTGAGTTTTTTTAAATCTTTTAAAGGCATATGAATCAGTCTTGATAATCTTTTAAGAGATTCACCAGGTGCAAGTTTTACAGTCGCTATAGAGTAAGCATTGGCACGATTTAAAAGATATTCGTATTCGCTATTCATAAGATACTGCTCATCACTTCCTATAAGCGCAAGCGCAACAATCTTACGTATATAATACCTACTCTCTTTTGGAATATATCTTTTTTTCTCATCTGCTAAAACAGAAAGCTCATCTGTTCCTGCTTTTCTAATAGCACGATTGAGTGCGCCACCACCGCAGTTGTAAGCTATGGCAGCTAGATACCACTTGCCAAATCTTTTGTGTAGAGCGGAGAGATACTTTGCTGCTGCTTCTGTTGACTTGATAAGATCGCGTCTTTCATCTACATATTCGTCAATTCTCAAATGAAAAAGTTTTCCTGTTCTTGGCATAAACTGCCACAAGCCTGAGGCTCTTTTATTTGAGTAGGCTTTAGTTTGAAAGTTTGACTCAGCCATAGCAAGGTACATGAACTCTTGAGGTACATTGTACTTTAAAAGCGTGTTTTTTATGGCTGGGATAAAAAGATAAGCTTCGTTCATCGCTCTAAAAAAGTGCTTGTCTTTTTTAAGTGTTTTTCTTTTCATCTCATTCATTATGGGGTCATAAAGAAAAGATGGTTCGATATCGAACGAATTAAGGAGCTCAACTTCTTTATTGTAATTTGTCTCATAAGTCAAATTGGCATAAAGAAATAACGGAAATAACAAAATAATAAATAATCTCAATGTATACAACTTTTTAGTTAAATTTATGCTATTTTATCTAAAAATCCATTAAAATAAGTTGTGTAAGCATTAATACTAAGAAATATGAAACAGCTTTTGAGCATTTTTTGTGGTCAAATCTTCTACATCTTTTCTCGTCATATCTAAAAGTTCAGCTATTTTATCTGCTACAAAAGTTGTATATAAAGGCTCGTTTCTCTCGCCACGATGGGGTGTTGGTGTAAGGTATGGACCATCAGTTTCTATGATGATTTTTTCTTTTGGAATACGTGGAAGTATGTTGACAAGTTTTTTTGCATTTTTAAATGTCAAAACGCCACCGATGCCAAAGTAAAAATTTTCATTTGCCAAACTTAAAAGCTCCTCATCTGCATTAAAGCAGTGCAATACTCCACCGACTTCACCTGCATTATGTTCTAGCATTATCATTTTAGAGTCATGAGAAGCATTGCGAATGTGAACGATAAGCGGTTTTTTGTACTTTTTGGCAAGTTCTATTTGTGCTACAAAAATCTCTTTCTGACTGCGTTTGACAGCTTCCTTTTCTTCATCTGTGCCTTCAAGACGAAAGTAATCCATACCACATTCACCAATGGCAACACATTTGTCATGCGAAACGTATTTTTCAAAGTAAGCCAGATCAAAACCATCAAGATCATAAGGATGCACACCTACAGCGAAGTAAACATCCTCATACTTCTCTGCTATCTCTACTGCGCGCTCTAGTGTAGAAGTGTCAGCACCGGGAATGATGAACCTTTGTACCCCACCCTCTCTTGCACGATTAAGCACTGCATCCAAATCATCTCTGTACCTTTCATCATCTAAATGTATATGCGTATCAATTATCATCTTTTTTCTCTTTTCTTAATTTTTTGTAACCATTCAGCACCCAACCCCAACAGGAGTGTAAGCTTTTCCATCTAAAGCACTTTTAAGTCCCTGTAGAACAGCAATATTATTCTTTTTCATGGTAGAGATGTAACTTCTAATCCTGCA
>NZ_JALSKT010000044.1 GCF_026988655.1 Sulfurimonas sp.
TAAATAAAACCTTTTTAGCCATTACTATACCGTAGTTTCAAGCACTTTTTAGACCCCATATTTTTTCATTAAGTCTAAATTTTTTATGCACTATTCTTAAAATTTACATCCCCAAGTAAGGTTTCAAAGCCTCAGGAATATCTATACTTCCATCTTCATTTTGAAAGTTCTCCATGATAGCTACAAGTGTACGTCCAACTGCGAGGGAACTACCGTTTAGTGTGTGTACGAACTCATTTTTTTTACTATTTTTAAAACGGATTTTTGCACGTCTTGCTTGAAAATCTCTTGTGTTGGAGATTGAAGAGATTTCTCGGTATTTGTCTTGACCTGGGAGCCAGACTTCTATATCTGTTGTATGTGCTGCACTAAAGCCTAGGTCTCCTGTGCAGAGATTGACGATACGGTGGGGTAACTCAAGTGCTGTTAAAATGTCTGAAGCAGTTTGTACCATTTCATCAAAGATTTTTTCACTCTCTTGAGGATTTGCAATAGCGACAAGTTCTACTTTGTGGAACTGGTGTTGGCGTATCATTCCTCTTGTATCACGTCCTGCTGCACCGGCTTCTTTTCTAAAGCATGAAGTATAAGCTGTCATTTTTTTTGGAAGTGCTTCTGCTGTAAGAATTTCATCTTGATACAGGTTAGTTACTGGAACTTCAGCAGTAGGAATGAGAAAAAGCTCTTGATCTTGCATCTTGTAAAGATCTTCTTCAAATTTTGGGAGTTGACCAGTACCTTCTAAGGCTTTACGATTTACCAGTGCTGGTACGCTTACTTCTTCAAATCCTCTTTGGCGGTTAAAATCAAGCATAAAGTTTATGAGTGCGCGCTCAAGTCTAGCTCCCATTCCAAAGCTTACTGAAAATCTTGAAGTTGCAAGTTTGACACCACGCTCAAAGTCTATCCAGCCGTTTAACTCTGCAAGCTCCCAATGCTCTTTAGGAGTAAAACTAAACTCTTTTGGTGTTAAAACCTTTTTTAATTCTACGTTGTCATTTTCATCTTCGCCATCAGGGACATTGTCATCTGGGATATTTGGTATAGCCATAGCTAGAGTTTCTAGCTCTTCTTGGCGGAGTCTTTGTATCTCAAGTGCATCAGCTATACGGATTTTATTTTCATCAACTTTTGCTTTGAGCTTACTGATGTCTTTGCCTTCACGTTTATAAACACCAAACTCTTTACTCATGGCATTTTGAGCAGCTTGAAGTGTTTCAAACGCAGCTTTAGCCACTTTGAGTTCTTCAAATTTTATTTTTACCTTTTCTAACAGTTTTGCATCAACGCCCTTGCGTTCGAGCTTTTTACTAATGCCTTCAAAATCTTTTTGGAGTAGTTTTAAATCAATCATTTTTTTCCTTCGTTTATACTAATATATCTTTTGCTATTTGAAATTGGTTTGCAGTCATAAGATGAATCTTTGGATGCAGTGCTTTAATCTCATCAAAAAGATTTTTACTAAGTTCAAACCCGACTTTGTACTCTTCTTCTGCATTGATTCTATTTGCTTTTCTGAGTTTTTCAATCCAACAATCTGGTACATTGATACCAGGAACATGCGAAGCTAAAAACTGTGCAGTACGTAGTTTTGTAATAGGAAAAATACCTAAAATCAACTCTGCTCTTTTGTTTTCTGGACAACACTCTTTGTTGGCATTATCTCGAAGTTCTAAAAGTAGTTTTGCATTTTCTACATCATAGACAGGCTGTGTAATGATACCCACTGCTCCATGTTTTATCTTTTTTTGAATCTTCTTTTGAAGTGTTTTTGGATTTTTTGCGTAAGAGTTCAGAACTGCAAAAGGGTGAATTTGCTCAGGTCTAATAGCTAAAGGTTTTGAAGAGTAGTCCATACCTGCATTAAACGCAGCTATGATGTCAAGCAAGAGTGAACTGTCTGACTCAAAGACACCTTTTGCATTTGGCTGGTCTGAGATAGTTGCTGGGTCACCCGTGAGTGCTAATATGGCTCTTATATCAAATTCGTTTGCACCCAAAAGGTCGGATTGCAGAGCGATTTTGTTTCTATCACGCATACTCATGGTTGCAATAACAGGCTTGTGGAATCTATCTTGGAGTAGTTTTGCCGCAAAAAGGGCATTGAACTTTAGTTTTGCTAGTGGATTATCTGTTGTGGAAAAACCATCTACAAGATTATGCAGTTCAAGCTCTTCTATTTTATCTATGGTGGGAGAGAACTTTGCTGAGTGTCCCGGAGTTGTTTCTAGTGTGATATATGTATCGTTTTTTAACTTATTAATGAGTGTAGTAAACAAAAAAAATCCTAATTCGCTATAATTGCGACATTATATACAAAAGAGAGAAAATTTATGCTAAAACTTGCAGTATTTGATTTTGATTCTACATTGATGGATGGTGAAACGATAGACTTTTTTGCACAAGAACTTGGAATAGGTGAGGAAGTCGCGCGTATAACCGAAGAAGCAATGAGCGGAAGACTTGATTTTTTTGAATCTTTACAAGAACGAGTAGGGCTTTTAAAGGGGCTTGATTATGAAATTGTTGAAAAAATTTCACACAATTTACCTTATATGCCAGGTGCAATTGAGACCATAGCAGAGCTTAAAAAAAGAGGACTTAAAGTGGTCTGTTTTAGCGGAGGCTTTAGGACTGCAACTTCATATGCTAAAGATATCTTAGGTTACGATGCGGACTTTTCAAATGCTTTACATGTTAAAGATGGAAAACTCACAGGACTTGTGGGTGGTGATATGATGTTTAACTTTTCAAAAGGCGATATGCTTGTAAGACTACAAAATATTTTAGGTGTCAGCGCGGAAGAGACTTTGGTTTGTGGTGATGGGGCAAATGACTTGTCAATGTTTGCTCATGCAGGTACTAGAGTTGCATTTTGTGCAAGAGAGATACTACAAAAAGAGGCAAATATCATCATAGGTGAAAAAGACCTCTCTTTAATTTTAGATCAATTATAAAATAAGGAATATACAGATGTTAAAAAATACAGTGTGGAGACAATACCACGATGAGAATAATTTTCGAGAAAAACTAGCAGAATTTTGTAAGATAGAGATTATTAATCTAATTGAAGATGACAAAGAATTATATGGAATTTTAAAAGCAAAATTAACAAAAAAAGAACTGAAATTATTTGCAATGGACACAGCCGGTGTGAGTGATGCAAAAATGAAGAGTGAGTTTGAATATACAAATGAAGAGTTAGAAAAAGCAAAATTTAAACTCTATAAAAAACTCATTCAAGATAAAACAAGACTTGCTTTTCGTCAAAGTAACTCTTTAGTAGACTAATAAGTAAGAGACCATAAATAATTTCATTGACTGGGAAATTATTTATGGTCTCTTACTTATATAAGATTAATCTATAATTTATAAAGATGTGAGTAAGATATCGCATTATTATTACAGATTTAAAAGGATTGACGATGAAAAAGCTTACTTCATTTTTATTAGCGACAGTTATTGCGGGTTCAGTATTTACAACGAGCGCTATGGCAAACCCAGCATACGGACAAAGGTTTTATCTTAAAAAATTAAAAATCTGTAAAAAAGACGGTCTTAAAAATGGAGCAGTATTTGCAATCAAGCATAACCGTAAGGGTTGGGAGTCTTTAAAAGAGTCTGGAAAGTTACAGCAAGAATGGACAAATATCTGTCCTCATGGTGCAAAGAAGATTAAGAAAATGAGGGATAAAGATATAAAAAATCTTTATGATTTCGTTTGGAAATATGCTTCTGATGGTGAAACACCAACTTGTGGGTAGCCCCACAGGTTGTATTTACTTTAAAATAATTTTAAAAGTCACTCTTCTTGACTTCTTTTTTTCCTCTTTTGCATTGAGCATAACTTTATCTTTATAGCTTAATCCACTCTCTTTAAGAATTTCTGTGAGCCACTTTTGTTCTTGAGTATTTTGTGCTTTAAAAAGTGCTTTGAGTGTTTCAAGCGATCGTTTTGCTGAAAGGTCTGCATTGTTAAGATAACGTTTTTCAAAGTTTGCATTTTTCCATTCACTTGAAGTATGTCCATTGATTTCTAGTGTTTTTACTTGGTCTTGATGCTTGTGTAGAAATGCAACAAGTTTTTTAGCAAATTTCTTGATGAAAGCCTCTTGCTTTGGAGTTAATTTATACTGACCTACTTGAAAATAAAGCCTAGGGTCGATGATATTGATGCGTAAATCTTTTGTGATTTGTAGTTGCTTATTTTTTATCTTATACGCAAACAGATCACAAAGTTGTGTATAAAAGTCATTTGCATTTACAGCTGTTTGTGCCATTGTTGCATCACTGTTTAGCTTAACAATCCACATGTTTTCTTCTTGAGAATTTTTATCTGTATGGACACCTGCTACAGCTATTTGAGAGTTATGTAAAATTTTTACTGCATTAAATGTATCATAATTTTTTCCCCCATAATGTTCTTGCTTTAGAAGTGTGAGATGCGTATCAAATATCATAGCTAAACCGTCGGTGTTAAAGGTGTCTTTTACATACCCTACACCGATGATTTTTCCATTAGAGAACTCTTGTATGTCATTCAGCACGCTTGCGTAAGTGGTTTTGATCTCTTTATCTGCTAATATATTTTTGTATAAATCAAATTTAATGAGTCTAATATGTGCTTTGCCTGCTTCATTGTACTGGGCTAATGAAACTAAAAAGTTATTGTCTTTGAGGAAGATGATTTTTTTAGGTTCAGTGAGTTTTGTGCTTTTAAAATGTTTGAGCCAAATTTTATTGCCATTTTCACTGAGTCGCATGAGCGTTACATCTTTATGTTTATCATACAATGTGGCTGCGAGGATGAGCAGTGAGCCATCAGGTGCTTCTACTGCGTTTATGCCATGGTCATCATACTCTGTACCATATTTTTTACTCCAGAGTTTTTGACCATTTTTAGAAAATCTAGTAAGGTAAATGTCATCATTTCCTAGACCTGATACGAAAGCATCATCATAGCTTGAACGTGAGGTAAATGATGAACCAACAGCTAAAACTCCTCCATCTCGAAGGGGTACAAGTGAGTTCATCTTATCAAAGTTTTTTGTTCCAAACTGCTTGGAAAAGAGTACATTTGCTTGTGAATCAAGTTTCATCAGTAAAAGGGAACCATCCATGGTGTACCCACCAATGATGTAGCCATTGTTTGGTGTTTTTATGACAGAAACAGCTTCATTAAACGCAGCTAAAGAAGCTGTTTTTGAGAGAACAATATTTGCACCTTTATCCACTTTTACTAGTTGCATTTGCTTGCCGTATTTATGAGAAACGCTAGAGAGATAATCAAAAGCATTTGTATATGCTTCTTGCTGCCTCGTCTTTTGGTTATAGTTTTTCGTAAAACCAACGGCAGAGATAGTTCTATCGTAATCTTGGGTAATATCAAAAAGTGCCCCATCAAAAGGTTTGTGAATGATAAGAGAAAAATCAGATGCTACTGCGTTTAGAGTAGTTATAAGTATAAGGGATAGAAATAGTTTTATTTTCATTAGGGTTGCTTTTTTACTGATAGTCTAGCAATAAATATTCCTAAGTTTGATTTGTATAAAAAGAGTGGGAAAATTGTTGAATATCCCCATAAAAAGGGGAAAGTTGAAAACCTATCTTAGGTTTTCAAATGGTGCAGTTACAACTTGCTTACGAGTTACAGTGTATGGAACTAAAGCTGCTGCACGAGCACGTTTGATTACTACTGTAATCATATCTTGGTGACGTTTACAGTTACCAGTTAAACGACGTGGCATAATTTTATATCTTTCTGATAATGAAAAACGTAAACTTGCTACTTCTTTGTAATCCATGAAGTCAACTTTTGACTCACAGTATTTACAATATCTTTTTTTGTATTTTCTTTTTTCTGACATGTTATTACCTTTTATGTATCTATTTTTGTCTAAAACGGAATTTCATCTTCATCTATATCAATCTCAGGTATAGCCGCACTGCTAGGCATTTCACGACTTTGTGCTGAAGCTTGATTATTATTGTAACTAGGTTGTTGATAACTTGGCTGTGCTTGTTGCTGCTGCGGTTGTTGATAACTTTGTTGCTGCTGTGCAGGTTGTTGATAGCCTTGAGGCTCACCCTGCGCTGGCGCATTATATCCACCATTTTGTGCAGGTGCATTATAGCCACCGCCTTGATTATCGCCTTTTGAGTCAAGCATTTGCATTGTCTCTACAATAACAGAGTGTTTAGAGCGTTTTTGTCCGTTTTGGTCTACCCATTGTTCAAAGTTTAATCTTCCCTCAACAAGGATTTTACTCCCCTTACGAAGGTATTGGTTGGCAACTTCAGCACTTCTTCCAAAGAATGTAATATCTACAAAACATACTTCCTCTTTTTTCTCACCATTACTAGTGAATTTACGGCTTGTAGCAATCGCAGTTTTTGCAATTCCCATTCCACTTTGAGAGTATCTAAGCTCGATATCACGTGTTAAGTTACCAACTAAAATTATTTTATTGAACATAAGTTTTCCTTCAATTTATAGCGTTATGCTATTACTCAGCTGCCGCTTCAGTTGCTGGAGCTTCTTCAGTCGCTGGCGTTTCTACTGCTGCTTCTTCAGCTACAGGAGCTTCTTCAGCTGCAGGAGTTTCTGCTTGAGTTGCCGCTGCTTTGTTCGCTTTTTCAACAAGACTATTCCATGCTTTAATCTCACGGTTTGTGTCATACTTGATAGTAACAAATCTTAAAAGTTCCTCGTTAATACGGAATCTTCTTTCGATTTCTGCGATTGAAGATGGAGCTATTGAGTAGTAGATTACATGGTAATAACCACGTTCATTTTTTTCAATTGGGTATGCTAATTTTCTCATGCCCATTGCACTTGTTGCAGCGATTTCACCACCGTTTGAAGTAATAACTTCTTCGATAGCTTTAACGTTTGCTTGAATTTCTTCTGCTGTTAATGTAGGTTTTACGATTACTAGGTTTTCGTAGTGTCTCATATAATATGATCTCCTCTTGGTATGCCTATTTTAGGCTTTTGTTTCCCTTTCGGATCTAAATATAATGTCATGATTGATATTACAAAGAGAAAGGAACGCGGGATTATACAAAAATTTTGCTTAAAAACAGCAAATAGTTTAATTGTTTCTTTTTTTAAGTTCTTCTTTATATCTTTTTTGTTTAAATCTATTTACTTTAAATGATATAGGTAATAGTATGACTTCCAAAGTTTTAATCATAGATGATGTGATAGAAAATATTCAGGTAGCTATGAATATCCTCAAAGAAGAGAGATATGACTTTTCATATGCTAAAAATGGTGAAGAAGCATTAAAACTTCTGGATGTAAACAATTTTGATTTAGTGTTACTTGATATTATGATGCCGGGAATAGATGGCTATGAAGTGTGCCACCGTATGAAAAATGACCCACGACTTTTAGATATACCAGTTATATTTTTGACCGCGAAGTCTGACATAGATTCTATGACAAAAGCTTTTGCAGTAGGTGGAGTAGATTATATCACCAAGCCTTTTCATGCTGATGAACTCCTCGCTCGAACTAAAACACATCTAGAGCTTTATAAAGCTAAAAAATTACTCCAAAGTAATAACCTCAATCTACAAACAAAACTAAAAGAAGAAAAAAAGCGTATATATACCGAACTTGAAGAGAATCAAAAAGAGATGATTTTTATATTGACAGAGCTTGTTGAGTCTGTTTCAGATGAGACGGGAAGACATATAAAACGTGTAGCGGAGTACAGCAGACTCTTAGCACATTATCATCCTGCTGTTTCAGAATCTGATGCTGATGTTATTTATCATGCAAGTCCTATGCATGACATTGGAAAGATGGGTGTTCCTGAACACATTTTACATAAAAAAGGCTCACTCACAAAAGATGAGTTTGAGGTTATGAAAACACACACGTCTATTGCACATAAATATCTAAAAATTTCAAAAAGAAAATTAATGAAGGCTGCAGATATTATTGCCTATGAGCATCATGAAAAATGGAGTGGAGAGGGGTATCCTCGTGGACTTAAAGGGAGTGAGATACATATCTATGCACGCATTGTTGCCATAGCAGATGTGTTTGACGCTTTAACACATAAGAGGGTTTATAAAGATGCTTGGAAGATAGAAGACGCGGTCTCATTTATCCAAGAAAACAGTGGCTCGCACTTCGATCCAGAATTGGTCGCTATTTTTAAAGAGCATCTTGATGAATTTATTGCAATTGCACAAGATTAGGATTGTTTTTCTCTTACTTTTATATACTTCGGCTCTTTTTGGGCTTGAATTTTCTCCCGAGGAGAAACAGTGGATAAAAGAGCATCCTCGTGTTCATTTTGGAGCAGATTACAGCTGGCCTCCTTATGAATTTGTAGATAAAGAGGGAAAACATATCGGTATTGCTGCTGATTTTTTAGCACTTATCAGTCAAAAAAGTGGTTTAGATTTTACTATAACATCACAAGTTTGGTCGGATGTTATGAAAGATATGAAAGCGCATAAATTTGACGGATTGAGTTGTGCAGCGAAGACGCCAAAAAGAGAGAAGTTTTTAAATTTCACCACACCATATGTAAAAATGCCTCTAGTGATTGTGACACAAGTGGCACGTCAGGATATAAAAAATATAAATGATTTAAAGAACAAAAGAGTTGCTGTAAATAAAGGCTCTTATTTACATGAATGGTTGCAAAAAAATCACCCAGAGATAAAACTCTATTTGACATCTTCAAATCGCGAGTCACTCAAAGCACTCTCTTTTTCAAAAGTGGATGCTTACATAGGCAATATTGCAGTGGCTTCTTACATCATGAAAGAAGATTATCTCTCAAACTTAAAAATAGTGAACAATGTACCAGGGATGGATACCAAAGTATCTATAGCCATTGACAAGAACAAGCCTCTTTTATTTTCAATCATGGAAAAAACATTGCAAGATATCAGCTATAAAGAGCGTCAAAAGATTACAAACAAATGGTTTGCAGCATCTAAGATAGATAGAAAATATTCTACTAGTTTAGAGTTTTCTAAAGAAGAAAACAGATGGTTGCATGAACATAAAAAAATCACGCTCTGCATAGATCCAAACTGGATGCCCTTTGAATCTTTTGATAAAGATGGAAATTATGTCGGTATCAGTGCCGAGTATTTTAAGGTATTTCAAAAAAAGATTCCTCTTCTTATCGAAGTTATTCAGACTAGATCATGGAGTGAGTCACTCTCCTTTGTGCAAAATGCAAAATGTGAGCTGCTTTCTTTGGTTGCAAAAACACCACAAAGAGAAAAATACCTAAAATTTACAACACCCTATCTTCGTACCTCCTTAGTTATTGCTACAAGACCTGAGGTCACTTACATCAGTAGTATGCAACAACTTGAAGGCAAGAAAGTAGCTATGGTAAAGGATTATGCTTTTACAAAACTATATAAGCAAAAGTATCCAAAGGTGCAAATTGTTGAAGTAAATAATATAAATGAGGGCTTAGAAAAAGTGCGTAAGGGAGAGTTGTTTGGCTTTATTGGAACGCTTATTGGTATTGGTTACCAAGTGCAGACAAATTTTCCAAATCAACTTAAAATATCAGGTCAATTACCAGAGAAACTTGCATTGAGTGTAGGCATAAAAAAAGATTTACAAGCATTAGCTTCTATTTTTCAAAAAGTTGTAAATTCAATCAAAGAAGAAGAAAAACAAAAAATAGAATCACACTGGATATCAGTAGAGTATGACCATGGATTTGACTATGCACTTTTATGGAAACTTTTAGCTGCTGTTTTGCTTATCATTGCGATTTTTGTTTACTGGAACAGGAAGTTGGCATTTGAGATTAAAAAAAGAGAAAAAGCACAAAAAGATCTACTTCAAACGCAGCGAAGATTACAAATAGAAAAAAACAAAGCAGAAGCTGCAACAAAGGCTAAGTCTGAGTTTCTCTCAAATATGAGTCATGAAATCAGAACACCACTCAATGCCATTATTGGTTTTTCAGAGATACTGAGTGAAAAGATAGAAGATCCAAAACTAAAAAGCTATATAAAAACCGTTAAAAATGCAAGTCATACGCTTTTGACACTAATAAATGACATCCTTGATCTCTCTAAGATAGAAGCAGGTAAACTCTCCATAGAGCCAAAACCAACAAATCTTTTTCAATTAGCTGATGAAGTAGGCTCTATCTTTGCAGTTGAGGTTGCAAAGAAGCAATTGGACTTTATAGTACATGTAAACTCCAACATTCCTAAAAGTCTTTTAGTTGATGAAGTACGTATACGCCAGATTTTACTCAATCTCATAGGAAATGCAATAAAATTTACACAAAAAGGTTTTGTTAAACTCAATGTAAAAGCCTTTGACATTGATCAGCATCTATCAAAATTACATTTGGAGATATCTGTAGAAGATAGTGGTATAGGTATACCCCAAGAGCAATTACTAAAAATTTTTAATGAGTTTGAACAGATGGATGGGCAAGATAGTCGTAAGTTTGGAGGTACTGGTTTAGGACTGAGTATTTCGAAACGCTTATGTGAAATGATGGGTGGAGATATCTCTGTAGAAAGTACATACAAAAAAGGAACTATATTTACAGTACATATATATAATGTAAACATTGCAGCCATTGCAGACAATGATACAGCAGAGGATGTCCGCATTAAAAGTTTAAAAAATATTGTCTTTAAAAGAGCAAAAATATTAGTCGTTGATGATATTGAAAACAATCGTGATTTGATAGTGAAGATTTTTCAAGAGACTGAGCTTGAAGTTATAGTAGCGAAAAATGGTTTAGAAGCGATAGAACTTTGCAAAAAAGAGCAACCTGATTTAGTTTTGATGGATATAAAAATGCCAGAGATGGATGGTTATGAAGCAACAAGCCTCATAAAAGAAATATCAAATTGCCCTGTTATCGCGCTTACAGCTTCACAACTGAAAGATGATACAGGACTGAAAGAGACACATTTTGATGGATTTTTACGAAAACCTATCTTGAAATATGATCTTTTTTTAGAGTTGAGTAAATTTTTAGCATTTAGTGAAGAGCGGGTTGCTGATGTGGAAGACAAAGAGGTGTTTGTCCTAGGTCAAAAAGCAAAAGAGCATAGAGAAGAGATAAGAAAAATTCTAGAAAAAGATCTACAACCTCTTTATTATAAGGCAATACAAACACATAATTTTTCTGATACAAAATATTTTAGTGACAAACTATATCAATTAGCTATAGAATATGAGATAAAAGCAGTACAAGAGTATGCTATAAAACTTCAAGAGAGTATAGACGCTTTTGATATTGGGGAGCTTGAGGAGTTACTGCCTAAGTTTGATGCGCTTATGAAAAAAATTGTTATGACAAATTGACATTAAAATTAAGATTTTTATTTTTTTAGGCTATAGTTACACAAAATTTGAAAATAAGATGTGAAATGCCAAGAAAAAAAAGTACAAAAAATACGAAAACAAAAAAAGTAATTAAAAAAACTCATTCAAATATATTAGTATATATAGCTTGGTTTTTAGCAATTCTTGCTCTTATTCTTATATCTTTGTTGATAGGCTATTATGTGGGTATTTCTGAAGTAAAGCCAAAAGGGCTAACACAAGAACAAGCTTTAAAACATAGTAAAACATTGCTAAAAACTTCTGATGAGAAGCTTACGAAAAAAGAAAAACCTGTTGTAAAAAGGTTGCAAGAGGTACTAAAAAATGAGCAAAAGGATTATGAATCAGCAGCGCATGAAATAGATAGTGAAAAACTTGCTAATCCTATTCCTGTAAAACATAAAAAAGTAGTTGTTTATCATCATAAACCAAAACTTGCAATTATCATTGATGATGTTCAGACCAAGTCGCAGATAGATGCTATCAAAAAGCTACATTTAACACTTACTATGTCGTTTTTGCCGCCACGAAAAGCAAGACCATATTCCGCGAAATTAGCTGCTAAAGAGAAGTTCTATATGGTACATTTACCAATGGAAGCGATGCATTTTAGTGCTGCAGAACCAGATACTTTACTTGTACATGATTCACAAACGAAAATACTTCAAAAAATCAGACAAATCAAAAAAGAATTTCCTCGGGCACATTATATAAATAACCATACGGGAAGTAAATTTACATCCAATGAAGTTGCTATGAATAGGTTGATATTTGCATTAAATGAAAGTAACATTCGTTTTATAGACAGCAGAACTACTGCAAAAACAATGGCTCCAAGGGTTTTAGAAAACTTCGGACTCAAATATGTCGCTCGGGATGTTTTTTTGGATCATAAAATGGATAAATCCTATGTGAAGAAACAGATAAAAAAAGCTATAGCAGTAGCCAAAAGAAATGGCCATGCAATAGCAATATGTCATCCTCACAAAAATACACTCGCAGCACTAGCTGAGTCTAAAGCTCTTTTTAAAGATGTGGATTTAGTTCAGGTAAACGAGGTTTATTAGCTTGCTGATACAAAATGTTGGAATGCATATACAAGCACTAGATGCGATGAAAAAATATCCATCTGCGCTTTATTATAAAGGTAATCTAGGACTTCTCGAAAAAGTAAAAATTTCTATAGTAGGAAGTCGTAAGCCAAACCAATACGCTAGAGAGTTGACCCATCAATTAGCTACAAAACTCTCAAACGCAGGCATCTGTGTAGTAAGCGGTGGTGCACTTGGTGTAGATGCCATTGCGCATAAAGCTGCAGGATCTGCAAATACAATTATGGTTGCGGCTACAGGCTTAGATAAACGTTACCCCTCTATCAATAAAAATATCATTGCAGGGATAGAAAAAGAGGGACTTGTGTTGAGTCAGTTTAAAGAAGGTACTCCTTCTCAAAGGTATAATTTTCCACTAAGAAATGAAGTGGTTGTAGCCCTTGGTGAAGTGCTTGTTGTAAGTTATGCAGATGAAAACTCAGGAACGATGCGAAGTGTAGAGTATGCACTGAAAATGGGAAAGAAGATTTTTGTGCTACCACATAGAATAGGAGAAAGCACAGCTACAAATAAACTACTAGCCAACAAAAAAGCTGAAGCGATTTACGATCTGGATGCTTTTGTATCGCAGTTTGCAGTGAAAGAGTCAAGACCAATCATTGAAGATGAATTTTTACTTTATTGTCAAAGTGGACCTAGTTACGAAGAAGCTTTAGCAAAATTTGCTTCAAAAGTTTTTGAGTATGAACTTGCAGGTAAGATTAATGTTAAAAATGGGAAAATTTATCTAGCGTAAAAGTTTCATAAATGAAACTATTACTCTAGTGCTTAATTTATTGTTTTTTCAAATATATACGCCTGTATAAGACTGGTAAAATAAGCAAGGTTAAAATTGTTGAGCTTATGAGCCCTGTGATAACAACAGTTGCTAGTGGTTTTTGAATTTCTGAACCTGGTCCAGTGGCAAAGAGCATCGGCACCATTGCAAACGCAGCAATCAATGCAGTCATCAACACAGGGCGAAGTCTGCGTTTAGCACCTTCAAAAACACTCTCCTCTAACGACATTTTTTGATAGAGTTCATTAAAATAGCTTATCATCACAACACTATTTAATACAGCTATCCCAAGTAAAGCGATAAAACCAACAGAAGCGGGAACAGAGAGATAATATTTACTTAATGATAGACCTATAATCCCGCCTGTAAGTGCGAGCGGAATCATGGCATAAACCGCTACAGCTTGCTTAAAAGATTTAAAAGTAAAAAATAAAATCATAAAAATGACAACAAGTGCAATGGGTACAATAAGACTTAGTTGCTTCATTGTGCGTTGTTGATTTTTAAACGAACCTCCATACTCAAGATGGTATCCTGTTGGAAGTTTTATCTTGTTTTGTATCTCTTGTTGAATCTCAGCAACAAAAGTTGTTAAATCTCTCCCTCTTACATTTGTTTGGATTGATACAAAACGCTGAGCACCTTCGTGTTTAATCTCTACACTTCCCTCAGTACGTTTTATGTGTGCAATGTTGTCTAGGGTGATACGTTCACCTCTTGGTGTTGTAAAGTAGATATTTTTTAGTTTGACATTGTTCACAGAATAGTTTGAACGTAAAATAATATCAAACTGTTTCATTCCCTCATAAATTTTTCCACTATGGACACCCATGATAGCTATTTGTAAGATTTGTGAAGCATTATCAAGATTTAAACCATACTTTGTCAGTTGTTTTTTATCAAATACAACTTCTTTATAGCTCACTCCATCATTTTGACGCATATACACATCTTCACTGCCTTTTGTATTTTGTATAAGATGTGAGATTTTTATGCCTAAGTCATTAAGTTCGTTTAGCTTGTCTCCAAAGAGCTTTACAACTACATCCCCTCGTGAGCCAGTAAGCATTTCTGATGTTCGCATTTCAATAGGCTGAGTGAAACCAAACTCTATCCCTTTTATATTTTCTATAACAGATCGTATCTCTTCTATTAGCCACTCTTTATCTTGCTTACGCCATTGTGATTTTGGTTTAAAGACTAAAAATGTGTCAGTATCATTGAGACCCATTGGATCAAGTCCAATTTCATCAGAACCACTTCGTGCAATGATGGAGGCTATTTCAGGTACTTTTTGCATTAGCTGTTTTTGTATCTGTGAGTTAAGTGCAATACCTGCTGGGATGTTGATGGATGGATTGGATTCTATACCTATGACAATATTTCCTTCATCCATTGTTGGCATAAAAGTCTTTCCTATACTTGCAAACATGTAGATACTCAAAGGGACAAGAAGAGCTAAAAAGAGATAAATGAATTTTTCATATTGAAAAGATTTTTTGAGTAAAGGTACATAAATATTTTCAAGTTTTTTCATTAACCAAGTAGGTTCGTGAGAAGGATTTTTAATAAGCATATCTGCAACAACAGGAATGAAGAAAAGTGCAAAAACTATGGAAGCTGCAAGTGTAAAAACTATACTCAGAGCAACAGGAGCAAAAAGTTTTCCTTCTAAGCCTTGAAGCATTAAAAGAGGTGAAAAAATTGTAATGATAATAACAACACCTGAAACAATAGGAAGACTGACTTCTTTGGCAGCTAGATAGATTAAACGACTTCGTGCTTCGTGTTTAAATTCTGGATGTGTCAGTTTTGCAACAATATTTTCAACCATAACGACGGCCGAGTCAACGATGATTCCTATCGCAATTGCAATACCTCCAAGACTCATAAGATTGGCACTAATGTTAAAGTATCGCATGAGGATAAAGGCTGTTAAAATTGCCATTGGTAAAATAAGTGCAACAGTAATAGCAGAGAGAAAATCGCCAAGCATAAAAAGTAATATGATGATAATAAGCACAACCGCCTCTAAAAGAGCTTTTTGTACAGTATTGAGCGCTTTGGAAACTAAGTCACTTCTATCATAAAAGATATTGATTTTTGTTCCATCTGGAAGTTGTTTTTCAATTTTTTTGAGTAGATTTTTAACATCACTGACTGTTCTTGAAGCATCTGCACCTTTAAGACCAAGCACAAGCCCTTCAACTG
This sequence comes from Sulfurimonas sp., assembly GCF_026988655.1. Taxonomy (GTDB): domain Bacteria; phylum Campylobacterota; class Campylobacteria; order Campylobacterales; family Sulfurimonadaceae; genus Sulfurimonas. The sequence goes on from NZ_JALSKT010000044.1 coordinate 15,455, forward strand.
CTTCTCCTTTACCATCTTTGGTTACATAGCCATAACGTGTCATAGAGCCTATACGTACATCTGCAACATCGCCAACATAGATAGTACTGCCCTGACGTTGTGCTACAACAAGCTCTTTAATTGATTTAATACTTGTTAATTTTCCTGCAACACGTACAATTAAAGCTTCATCACCTTTTTCTTGTCGTCCTGCTCCGTAGTTTGCATTGTTTTTTTGGATAATTTCTTTGAGCTTATTTACTGAAATACCATAAGAAGAAAGGAGGTTGAAGTTTGGTTTTATGATATAACTTTTGACCTTTCCTCCGAGTACATTAACATCTGCCACACCTTTAATAGAACGTAATTGTGGACGAATAACCCAGTCAAGTAGCGTACGTTTTTCTTTTAGTGAAAGCGTTTGTGACTCTATGGTAAACATAAGAATTTCACCCAATGGAGTTGTAATGGGAGCGATACCTCCACTTATGGAAGAAGGAAGATCCTTTTTTATAGAACTAAAGCGCTGGTAGACTCTGTCTCTCGCCCAGTAAAGATCAGTACCTTCTTGAAAATCTATAGTAATATCGGCTAAAGCATATTTAGAGATGGAGCGTGCCATTGTTTGGTGTGGTATGCCTTGCATCTGTAGTTCTATAGGTATAGTAATTTGTTGTTCAACTTCTGAGGGAGTCATACCTGGTGCTTTTATGATGATTTTGACTTGTGTTGATGAAACATCGGGAAAGGCATCTATAACAAGATTTCCATATGAAAGCACCCCATAAACAGCGATTGCTAAGGCTGACAATAGAACAAAGATTCTTTGCGAAATGGCAAAGCGGATTAATTTATCCATTATTCATCCTTTTCTTGGGCAATAGTTTTGAGTGTAAGAACTGAAGAGATAGCAAGAACATCTACTGCGTTTAGAGGAGCATCAATATAGCTAAAGCCTTCACTAGAACCTAAAAGTTTTACGGGTATTGGTTCAAAACCATTGTCTCTTTTAACAAAAACTGTATAAGAGCCTTTATAGTTTATAAGTGCTGAATCTGGGACTCTATAGGCTTGATGTTTACGGTAAAATGCAAGGTTACGACTGACACCACCTCGTGCATTACAGTTGCCTTCTTGATGTAAGTCGATACTTCTTGTTTGTGAAAGTGTATCGATATTTGGCGCGAAAGCAAAAACTTCAAACTCTTCTGTATCTGTGAAAAGTTTTTGAGAGATATGTAAAGAGTCTGCTTCTTTCCAGTTCATACTAATTTCGAAATGGCATTCACTAGTGTTGACTAGTAAAGAGAGTACGGCTCCTTGTGTGACAAAACTACCGCTTTGCACATTTAATGAAGCTATGCTGCCTGATGCCGGTGCGTAAATATTTAAAGTAGGATCAGGCTTATGTTTTGAGTTGATATATTTGAGCTGTTGTTTACTCATTCCATAAGCGAGCAAAACATCTTCTTTAAAGGCTACAGAAGCTGTCAGCTTTTCTAAATTATTTTGACTCTCTATCAGTTTTTTATTAGCAACTGCTCCCTTTTTTACAAGAGGGATAAGTCTTGTTACTTCTTTGTCATAATACTCTTTTTCTAAAATGGTTGCGATATATTTTGACTGCAAATCCAATAGTTTTGGGCTTTTAAGTGAAAAAAGCTTGTCTCCTTTTGTAACTGTAGCATAAGGCTTTATGTTTATGCTTGTTATAAAGCCATCTGTATTGGCACTAATAGTATATTTATTATGCAGAGGATACTCATAGGTTCCAAGGTAAACACCTAGAGGGATGGTTTGGCTTATCTGTGGTTTCGCTGTTTTTACTTCTAATGTTCCTGGGTCGATTATCTGTGCTGTGAGCAGTGTGGAGATAAGACAACTAAGTGTAAGTATATTTTTTATCATTTTTGTTCCTTTAATGGAGAAATCCCTAGTTTGGTATAGAGTTTGGCTTGGGCTTGCAGCGCATCTCTTCTGATATGTATAGTTTGTAAGATGAAGTCAAAAAGTGTTTGTTGGCTGTTGATATATTCTAAATAGTTTGCCTCACCAGCTTGAAAACGCTCCTTCATCAGTTGGGCTGTTTTATAAGCTTTTAGAATAAGCTTGTCGTTTATGTAGGCTAGCTTTTGTGCATTGTTTTGTTGTTCTAACCTATAGGATGCTAATGTGTTTTCAAGCTCTTGTTGCAAATAGTTTTGTTGTGAAAATGCAGCGAGTTCTTGTTGTTTTGCAACCTCTAAAGTGTTTGTTCTCTTATCTCCCCATGTTAAAGGTACTTGTAGATAAGCTGATGAACGTGTGACATCCATTTCATCATCGTAAGAGAGACCGACCGTGATTTTATCAACAAGGCTATCTCGATATTTTTTTAAGGCAGTTTGTTTTTTTGCCTGCAGATGAAATGCTTGAGAATAAGGAGATTTTGTGAAACTCTCATCTGCAAAAGGGGTAATATCTGCAGGTAAATCAGAGCATTGTGGTTCTATGGCTGTAGCTTTAGTGCTAAATAGATTAAGCCTTTGTAGGCTTTGTTTATAGTTATTTTTAAGACTAAGTATTTTTAAAGAAAGATTGTCAACACTCATTTGGCTTCGATAAAGAGAACTCAAATCAAACTCTCCACCATCAACACCAACTTGAATAAGTGCTGTCATCTTTGTATTTCTCAGTTTTTCGTCTTCGAGTATAGACACTTGCTCTTTTATAAAACAGGTATCAATATAACTTTGATAGATATAGTTTTGTATTTGTGCAGTTTGGAGTTTCTTTTGGATACTTGAAGAGAGATGCAGTGTATTTTTATATGCATCACTTGATCCTAGTAAAAAAGATTTTTGTAAGCTTACTTGATACTCAAGTGCATCTTCACTTGTGTTTTTTGACTCGGCATAAGCTACTTGCGCACCAAGTGAGAAACCATTAGATAGAATTTTATTCTCTTGTGCTAATGTTTGTGCATTCACAAGATGTAAACGACTTTTTAGAATATCTGTATTTGTAACATTAGATAAATATGTGGCTAAATTAGCCTCATGTGCTTGAAGTGAAGATGAAAATATCAACACTAAAAACGTAGATAGGTATTTCATTAGTAAACCTTTTGTTTATTATAGTATTTAAAAGTGGGTGAGTTTAAAAGTTAAGAGATGGGTGGGGTGTATAAAACGGGTTCTATTCTTTCGTGCATAAATTGACTTGTATACGAAGGCTCAAACGCAGTAATGCTTTGAGTGTATATTTTAGTGTCAGGTGTAAGAACATCGAGTATAATGTTGTGTATATATTGATGAATTTGGGTTTGTGTGTCAATTGCAATATTTTTATTTTGTGAAAAGCACAGTTCATACTGTGTATCTGTGTCAAACTCTTCAATTACATAATCATGAAAGGTAAAGAAAGTAAAGGTAAATAATAAAATTATTAAAAGATATTTTTTATATTTTCTCATGTCGTAATAATACCGACTAAAAGTAAATGATTTTACTTTTAGTCGCTAAATCACAACTCAAGTCATTCTCAGCTTGACTGGGAATCTAGCTAATAATTTCATATAAACTAGACCCTGAATCAAGTTCAGGGTGACTTGAGTTTTGAAGTTATCTTAGTTTTGATTTACCGTGACTTTTTACTAAAGAATTAACATCGCATCGCCATAAGAGTAGAAACGATATTTTTCTTTTATAGCTTCAGCGTATAGCTCTTGAGTTTTTTGTAGTCCCACAAAAGATGCCACTAGCATTAATAGGGTTGATTTTGGTAGGTGAAAATTCGTCAGTAGATGATTTACTCTACTTGGCTTGTTTTGTGGATGCAAAAAGAGGTTGGCTTCACCTCTTGCAATTTTTCCATGTTTATCATAGAACTCTATGGTTCTTGTTGAGGTGGTTCCCACGCTCAAAACAGGTATGCTAGAGTCTAAAATAGCTTTTGCTTTGTCTGAGATAGCATAGTACTCTGAGTGCATAGGATGCTCGGTTATGATATCTGCTTCAACTGGTTTAAATGTTCCACTTCCTACATGAAGGGTAACATAAGCGTGTTTGTGGTTTTTACACATACGTTCATGTTGCTCTGGTGTAAAATGGAGTGAAGCAGTTGGAGCAGCAACGGCACCTTCTTTTTTTGCAAAAACACTTTGGTATTCGTTGGCATCATCACTCTCATCTGCTCTTTGGATATAAGGAGGAAGAGGAATATGCCCAATGATTTCTATAATGGGAAGTAAATCTTCAAAACGAAGAGCTTTATCATCAAGAAAAAAGTTGACTTCACGACTTCCATCATCATTGAGTTTTGTGACTTTGGCTTTGAGGGCTTTATCAAAAAGAATTTCGGTACCGATTTTAACTTTTCCTCTTATATAGACATTGATATCTACTGCGTTTAGCGCTCTGTTTATGAGGAGTTCTATCTTGCCACCACTTGGCTTGTGTCCAAAAAGTCTTGCTTTGATAACTTTTGTATCATTAAAAATTAAGGCACAATCCTTAGGGATAAATTTTTCAAGATCATAAAAATGTGCGTGGGTAATAGTGTCTGTAGCTCTATCATAAACTAATAGTTTTGCATAGTCACGTGGAGAAGCAGGGTAGTTAGCTATCAGTTCGCTTGGAAGAGTGAAGTCGTAGCTTGCTGTGAGTAACTCTTTGTTACTCACTTTTTTTCTCTATAGCATTATCTTCATCTAGATCTTCTTCATCATCATCTTCCTCTTCATCCTCTTTTGGAGCAGGATTAACCATTTTGACAATCAAAATAGAAAGTGCATAGAGAATAATAAGTGGACCTGCCATAAGAAGCTGTGTTAAAACATCTGGTGGGGTTAATAGTGCCGCAACAATAAAAATAATAACGATAGCATACTTGAAAAATGCAAGCATTTGCTTGTCGTTAATAAGTCCTAAAAGAGCTAAAAAGTATGCAAAAACAGGTAACTCGAAAGCTAGACCAAACCCAAACATAATTTTGGTAAAAAAGCCAACATAATCTTCAATATTTATCAGTGGTGTAAACTTGAAACTACCGAAGGTGATAAGAAAATCAAATCCAAAAGGTGTTACGATGTAGTAAGCAAAGAGCACACCGGCGAGAAACATAACAGTTCCACCTACTATAAAAGGAATAATCATCTTTTTTTCATGTGCATACAGTCCAGGAGCGATGAAAAGCCAAATCTGTGAGAGGATAATAGGAAGCGCACCTAGGATTGCTGCAAAAAATGAAACTTTTAAGGCAACAAAAAATGCTCCACCGACTTGGGAAGTGGTTATCATTCCATCGGCTGCATGAACAGACTTTTTACCTACTTCAATCAGTGCAGTATTTAAAGGCTCAACCATCCAGTTAAGAATAGGTTCATGAAAATAGAACATTGCAAAGAACATTACTATTAAACTACCAGCAGCTATGGCTAATCTTTTTCGGAGTTCTACAAGGTGTGGTTTTAGTTCACTAAACATATGGCGAGTCTTTCTTGTCTATTTTATTTTCTTTTTCTTCATCTTTTGATGTTTGTGCTTCTGTATCTAATGATTCAGACTTTTTCATTTTTTTCTTTTTAAAGGTAACTTCTTCAGGTTGGGAAGAGGCTTTTGGTGTTTGTATCTTCTCTTCATCATCACTGAGTATGTCATCTGTTAAGCTTGTAAGTTTAGCACCCATCTCTTGGGGAATATGTGTTGCTTTATGAACACTTTCACTTGCATTAAGTAGTTCTTCTTTATAAGCGAGAGCTTCTTTTTTAATTTCAGAAATATTCATCTCTTCTTCGAGAGAATCTTTGACTGTACCTATTGTACTTTTGACGTTTTTAAAAAATTTAGCAATTTCGACCATCGTGCTAGGTAGTTTATCTGGACCTAGAAAAAGAATAGCGATAACTGCTATGAGAAGTATTTCTGTAAAACCCATACCAAACATATTTCAGCCTTATGGGCACCTCTAAAAACCCTAGCATATCTCAGCACACCATAGGAGTTTACAATCAAGGCACTCTTCTGAAGCCCTAGCCAAAGCTAAGGCGAAAAAGAGTAACGCAGAGTGTAGGCTCCTATGGTGTGCCCAACGGGAGGGATAAAAAAAGCGATATTGCAAAAAACTTTTTATCACCATAGCTACGGCTATGCTTCAAAAAAGATTTTTCACAATCTCATCTTTTTTTCTTCCCTCTGAGATATACTAGGGTTTTTAGAGATGCCCTTATATTATTTATTGATGAGATTTTACCTAAAGTATGATTAAAAAATCTTCAAGAAGTCAAAAAGAGTGCAATTTCATCTGCTAGAAGATAGTCTGGGTTGTACAAAATATCTCCTTTTTGAATGAGTTTTTTTTCTTTTATTAAGATGGAAGCTCTTTTTCTTTCTTCATTTTCTAAGAGTTTTATATCTACTCCCACACAAGAACGCAGTCCTAAGAAAATCTTTTCTATACGTTGGTCTTCTTGGCTTAAATCTTCTTGTGAAATATCTAAAGGATTTTCAATATACTTCTCAATATCAGGAGTAGGGTAAAAGCGTGTGCTGTTTAGTTTACCAACTGCACCAGCACCAACTCCCATGTAGTCCGTATAATGCCAATACCCAAGGTTGTGCGTAGATTGATATGTGCCAAAGTTACTAATCTCATACTGAGAAAAACCATGCTTTTTTATCGCCTCAAAGATCCAAGTGGTAAGGGAGAGTTGCTCACTTGACATCTGCGGACGCGACTCAAACGCAGTACCTTCTTCGATAGTAAGCGCATAGGCACTGAGATGGTTAATAGGTAAGCTAAACGCAGTATCTATGTCTTTTTGAAGTAACTCTTTTGTATCTCCGAGTGTTGCATAAATAAGGTCAAGAGAGAGGTTTGTAAAGCCAACATTTGCTGCGTTTAGGAGTGCTTCTTTTGCCATTTCTGGCGTATGCGCACGGTTAAGAACTTTGAGTTTTGTTGCATCAAAACTTTGCACACCAAAACTGATACGATTGACTCCAAGTTTGTACATTCCCACAAGCCACTCATATGTAGCACTGTTGGGATTAGCTTCGCTTGTTATCTCAATATCTGCTATAAGATAGGGTTTCAAGAGTATGAAAATATCTTTATAAAGCTCTGGTGCAACGGTCGAGGGCGTACCTCCACCTATAAAGATGGTTTCTATAGAATTGTATTTGGCATTAAACCTTTGTAGCTCATGTTTTAGTTGTGCTAACAATGCTTGCATATAAGCAGCTTTAAGATGAAATTTGTCCACATAAGAGTTAAAAGCACAGTAAGAACATTTGGAATCGCAAAAAGGAATGTGTAAATATAATAACATTTTAGAAGTATATCTAATTTTATTTCAATTTAAGTAGTTGCTTAAATGCAATTTAGTATAATTGCGCCAATTATATAATAGGCTCTAAAATGAACAAAAAAGAGAAATATCGCCCAAATGTAGCGATGATAATCGTATCAAATAATTATCCGCAAAAAAAAGAAATATTTATTGCGCAACGAAATGATTTAGCTGATATTTGGCAGTTTCCTCAAGGTGGAATTGATGAAGGTGAAGAGGTAAAAGATGCCCTTTTTCGTGAGATGGAAGAAGAGATAGGTACATCTTCTGCTGAGATCGTAGCTGAATATCCTGAGTGGATTTCTTATGATTTTCCGCAAAAATTTCTAAAAAAGATGAAACCTTATAAAGGGCAAACGCAGCGATATTTTTTGTTAAAACTCAAAGATGATGCAAAGATTGACATCAACACAAAACACCCTGAATTTACAGGATATAAATTTGTGAGTGTGGATGATGTGCTGAATTTAACGGCACACTTTAAAAAACCTGTGTATGAAGAGGTCATAAAATATTTTATAAAAGAGGGGTTACTGTAGATGTTGGTAGTTCAAAAATTTGGTGGAACAAGTGTTGGTGACTTAGATCGTATCCAAAATGTTGCAAATCGTGTTGCCAAAACAAAAGATGAGGGCAATGATGTCGTCGTTGTTGTTTCTGCAATGAGTGGAGAAACAAACAAACTTGTAGAGTATGCAGAACATTTTTCAAAGAATCCAGCGAGAGCTGAGATGGATATGCTTTTAAGCTCGGGCGAGAGAGTTACAGCTTCACTGCTCTCTATTGCATTACAAGAGATGGGATATGATTCTGTTGCTATGACGGGGCGAAAAGCTGGAATTCGTACCAATAAACTTCACACAAAAGCACGCATCGAAGATATTAACCCAGATACTATGCAGAGCTATATCAAAGAAGGCAAAATTATTGTTGTTGCAGGGTTTCAAGGTGTCAATGAAAATGGTGATGTAACTACATTAGGACGCGGTGGAAGTGACTTGAGTGCTGTGGCTATTGCTGGTGCACTTAAAGCTGATTTGTGTGAGATCTATACAGATGTGACAGGTATCTACACGACTGATCCACGTATAGAGCCAAAAGCGAAAAAACTAGAGCGTATTTCTTATGACGAGATGCTTGAGCTTGCAAGCTTGGGGGCAAAGGTTTTACAAAATCGTTCAGTTGAGATGGCAAAAAAACTCAATGTGAATTTAGTAACAAGAAGTAGCTTTAGTGATGAAGAAGGCACATTAATTACAAAGGAAGAAAATATTATGGAAGAACCATTAGTAAGCGGAATAGCACTAGATAGAAATCAAGCTCGTATTTCTTTAGCAGGGGTAAAAGACAGACCAGGTATCGCTTCTGAAATTTTTAATAAACTTGCAGTTGCTGAGGTTAATGTTGATATGATAATCCAAAATAAAGCAGTAGATGACACAACAAATATTGACTTTACTGTTCCTGTGAGTGATTTAAATGATGCTAAAGCCGTAGTTGATACTTTTATAGAAAACGGTGAGATTAAATCAGACTCATATAATGATGATATTTGTAAGGTTTCTGTTGTTGGTATCGGTATGAAATCACACGCTGGTGTTGCAGCAACAGCGTTTTCTACAATGGCGCAAAACAATATCAATATCAATATGATTTCAACCTCTGAGATAAAAGTCTCCATGGTTATTGATGAAAAATATGCAGAGTTGGCAGTGAGAAGCCTTCATGATGCTTACGAGTTAGAAAAATAGAAACAAACGCAGATTTCGCTCAATGGAGCTTGGATGCTATTAGAGAAGAGGGCGGTAGCCTCTCATGGCTTGAAGAGCACCGTTTTGAGTGGTCTAAAACTACTGCCTATGCGCTAGAACAGATTCTTAATGGGAAGACGATTATTCTTATTACAGATGAAAAACGTAAATGGTTTGAAAACTATATCCTCACTTCTATCAATGGAATAAATTTGGATAGACCTATGATCCCCATACTAAGCATTGACAGTCTTTACACACATTATAATGCCATTAGTGGTGGTGAAGGTATTGACCTTGTTGATGATATGATTGCACAGTCTTACAAAGATGATTACTTTTTTTGGTACATTGGAAAAGGCGATGATAAACGCAGTGATATAGCAAAAAGAAAAGATGAGAGTTATTTTTGGATTTTTGATGAGGATTTTAACAATGCTTTTACCCTCAAATCGTATGACACTTCTTTAGATATTAAACTTTTACAACTCTATAAACTTTTTAATGCCTCGTTAAACGCAGCGATGTTTGGAGAGGTTGATGCAAGCTCCTAATGGTGTCAAAGGACATATCCTTATCACAAGTGAGATTGAAGAGGAGATGAATAGGCTTGAAGATATACTCAAGCCTCTGCGTGTAGTAAAGTTTTTTGAAGAAAATTTCAAGATAGAACATGCAAAATTAGTGACTTCAGAGGCTTATATCAGTGAATCACAAACAAAATACATTGTGATTGGTGCGAAAGAATTTACAGATGTAGCACAAAACTCTCTACTGAAACTCTTAGAAGAACCTCCTCACAATCTTGAGTTTATACTGCTCTCTCCTACAAAATCAAACCTTTTACCTACCGTACGTTCACGTTTACCAATTTTTACAACAGAGTCAAATCATAAGGCGCAATCATTAGAGATTAATTTAGCACGTATTGATTACAAAGAGGTTTTTGCATTTTTAAAACAAAATGCAAGAGTGTCAAAAAATGAGGCAAAAGCTTTGGTTGAAGCACTGTTTTATCGTGCGACAGTGGTTGATAAGCTTATTCTCAATCAAACGCAGTTAGATAATTTTGATAAAGCGTATCGATTGTTAGACTTGAACTCACGTGCGCAAAGTGTTTTAGCTATGCTCCTGATGAGTTTTGCTCAGGATAATAGATGATCGTTGAAAAGTTATCTTCTGAGATTGATATAAAAACACAACTCAAAGCGCTTGGGGTTGATGGCGGTGGGATTAGTATCTTAGCTTCAAAAGCTCAAACACATATCATTTCTATAAAAGATTTACATGTTGGTGGCGCAAATATCTTAAAACAAGATGCCCTCTCAGTGGGTGCAGATTTGGCTGTGCCAAAAGGAACTGTTACTGCATCTACTCCAAGGGTAGATTGTCTCTTGATAGCGACAACACGACAACTGAAAATTTTAGCTAAAAAAGAACTAGCACAACCTTTTGGACTCAAAGACTTAGCAAAGAAACTCGGAGAGTTTTCTAAGCTTACAATGCCTAAAAATATTGAAATTATGGGTATTATTAATGCCAATGATGACAGTTTTTTTAGTGGAAGTCGGTTTAAAGATTTGGATGCTATCGCCATGATAGAAAAGATGATAGCAGAGGGTGCAGACATCATTGACATCGGTGGTGTCTCTTCCCGTCCAAACGCAGTAAAAGTAAGTGCCCAAGAAGAGTTGCAAAGAGTGAGTCCTATTTTGGAACTTATCAAAAAAAACAAACTTTTTGAAAAAGTAAAATTTAGTATTGACTCTTATGAACCAATAGTCATCAAAAAAGCATTAGAATCAGGCTTTAGTATCGTCAATGACATCACCGGACTTGCAAATGATGCAGTGTGTGAACTGTGTGCAAAATACAAAGCAACTGTGGTGATTATGCATATGCAGGGTACACCTCAAACAATGCAAATAAATCCAAGTTATACAAATATTCTTACAGAAGTGTATTCTTTTTTAGAAGAGAGAATCAAAAAAGCTCAAGCTTTTGGTATAGAAGATATCGTGATAGATGTTGGTATAGGGTTTGGTAAAAGATTAGAAGATAATCTCTTTCTTATCAAAAACCTTGAGCATTTTATGACATTAGATAAACCAATGCTTGTGGGTGTTTCAAGAAAATCAATGATAGATAAAATTTCAACATCCTCTGTTGAAGATCGACTTGCAGGTACACTAGCTCTACATCTTGAAGCACTTAGAAATGGTGCTTCTATCTTGCGCGTCCATGATGTCCCTGAACATATTCAGGCACTGCGAGTTTTTAAAGCATTATCCCTCTAATAGTATAAAATAGAGTAGCTGCTAAAACTGCGGCTACAGGAACCGTAATAATCCATGCTGCAACTATTTTTTTAATGGCATCACGTTTGACATATTGGACTTTTTTAACTCTTTTGATATGTTGTTTCGTTGATTTAATAAGCTTGCTTTCATCTTCAATAAGTTTAAAAAGAGTAACTAATCTTTTATAATCATCTTGTGATTTGCCTTCTTTAAGCTCTAAATCTTTTACTTCTGCTTTGTAGGCTCGAAGCTGAGATTTTTCATCATCTATAAGAGATAGGTCTTCTTCTATTGTATTTGTTTTTTCTGTAAGTTGTAGATATTCTCTTAAAAAACCAACACCAAATACACCACCAATAGCGATATGGGTAGAACTAACAGGCAAACCAAGTTGTGAAGCGATAATAACGGTAATAGAAGCAGCCATTGCGATTGAGAATGCCCGTATTTGGTCAAGTTCTGTGATTTCTGAACCAACTGTTTTGATAAGTTTTGGACCATATAGCGCAAGTCCTAGAGCGATACCCAAGCCACCAACTGCCATGACCCATAATGGAATAGTCGCTTTTGATGAAATGCCACCATTTACTACTGCATCATTGATGGCCGCTAGAGGACCTACTGCGTTTGCAACATCGTTTGCTCCATGAGCAAAACTTAACAGTGCTGCAGCAAAGATAAGAGGGATGGTAAAGAGTGTGTTTACAGATGCTTTAGAATTTTCTAGTCTGTTGTTGCTTGCATTGAGTTTTGCTTTTACAGCAAGATAGACTAGAACTGCTACAACTAAACCTAATGTTAGGGCAGTTAAAAAGCTTGGCTTTTTGCTCATTTCAATAGAAACTAATGGGATAAAGTTTAAAATATCTACAACTTGTGGCCAGATTTTTTTTAAGCCTTTAAGTGTTAAATAGGTTACAAATGCCCATGACATGAGTGCCACAAAAATAGGAACATATCTTTTTGCTGCGTTTACTTTATCTTCTTTAAAAACAATACTCTTTTTAATAGCAAAAAGAAAAGCAGCTGCGATAACTCCACCTAAGACAGGTGAGATAACCCATGAAGCAGCAATCTTAGCCATAGTTGACCAAGAAACAATACTAAATCCAGCAGCAGCAATTCCAGCACCCATAACACCACCAACAATAGAGTGTGTCGTGGAAACAGGAGCCTTCATCATTGTTGCAAAGTTTAGCCATAATGCTGCAGCTAAGAGTGCCGCCATCATAGCCCAGATAAATGGGTCAGCATCTCCTCCAAACGCAGCAATATCAATGATGCCTTTTTTAATTGTTTTTACAACTTCACCACCAGCAATTAATGCGCCACTAGCCTCAAAAACAGCGGCAATTATGATAGCCATTGTCATAGTCATAGCCTTTGAGCCAACAGCCGGACCGACATTATTTGCTACATCATTTGCCCCAATATTCATAGCCATATATGCACCAATCAGTGCAGCAATAGCTAAAAACACATTGTTTGGTATGCCTCCGTTACTTAAAAAACTATAAGTTAGAACTGCGACCATAAAAAAGAGGGCTAATCCGAGTTTTGCAAAATCAGTTCCACTCTTTTTAAGCGCTTCTTCTTCTAACTTTTTAATTGTTTGCATTTCCATTATTTATTTTTTAATATAGGCTTTAATGATTTCTTGACGCTCTAGAGGTCTGTCTCCACCGCTTCTGCCACTTGTTGCAACTTCATTGAGTTTGTATAGAGTTTGCATAGAATCTTTATCTACAACTTTTCCAAAGATAGTATAGCCACCGTTGAGCCAAGGTGTTTTTGCTGTTGTTATGAAAAATTGACTTCCGTTTGTATTTGGACCCCTGTTAGCCATTGCTAAAATGCCAGGTTTATCAAAAACAAGATTGGCTTTAAACTCGTCTTTGAAATCTTTATGCCAGATACTTTCTCCACCACGACCAGTCTCAGTAGGGTCACCACCTTGAATCATAAAGTTTTTAATGATACGATGAAAAGCGATTTTGTTGTAGTATCCTTTTTTGACTAAGGTTGTGAAGTTTTCAACTGCAAGTGGAGCTGCATCTGGAAAAAGTTCAAGCTCTATTTTCCCCTGTGTTGTTTCTAGAACAACATGCGGATTGACATTTTTTGCATAGAGTGATACATTTAATAAAACGAGTAGTGCTATGATGATTTTTTTCATTTTTATCCTTCTTTTTCTTCTTCAAAATTTAAACAAACAGAGTTGATACAGTAACGAAGTCCTGTTGGCTCTGGACCATCTGGAAAGACATGCCCTAAATGAGCATCGCAATTATTGCAACGAACTTCAATGCGAATCATACCATGCGCACTATCTTTTACCTCTTTTATAGCATCAGGAGAATAGGGCTCAAAGTAGCTTGGCCAACCTGTACCAGAATTAAACTTCGTACTTGAATCAAAAAGTGGTGCATTACAACATTTACATTTGTAAACGCCTTGGGCTTTATTGTCGTTGTATTTTCCGCTAAATGGGGCTTCAGTCCCATGTTGCCGGCAAACATAGAATTCTTCAGGAGTGAGTTGTTTCTTCCACTCCTCTTCAGTTTTAGTCACTTTCATATTTTTCCTTTAGTTTTTTGATTTTTGGAGATTCTTCTTCAAAAAGTATGTGAGCACCGCTGTTTGCAAGCTCGATTGCGTACGTAATTCTATCCACTGAGACACTCTCATCATGAAGCAATATTATATGCTCACAGTCTAGTTCGTTTAAGTCATCATAGCCTGTTAAGACAATACCATCTAGGTTTTGTTTTGCAAGTCTATGCACACCACTTACTATATAAACACTTTCTTTGAGAAATGATTCTAAGTCTTCATGCAACTGCAACTTAGTCGTATCATCCGATATTATGATTATATCATTTGCATTTGATTTTTTTAATAAACCTGGAAGAATACTTAAGACTTTTGCGTAAGGATGCGTCTGTCTAAACATAACACTTTTATGTTTACTTTGATACTCTTGTGTTAATGTATGATCTGGATTCTTATCTACTGCGTTTACAAAAACTTTTTTAGCATTTTTGTATTGACTTAAGAGTACACCGAGTATGTTATCTTCAAGTAAATTAGCATCGTCACATAATATTGTAAGATTTTTATGTTGAGAGGATTGGATAAATTCTTGAGCTGTCATAATCTTAATGGATGTAAGATCTAGTTCTACTATGGCATGTTCTATTATTTCAATTAGCTGCTTGTGCAAGATATCTCTGGCAAGAGGAGTTGCTTTTATAATGACAATAGTTTGGAGCGGGTTCTTAAGTATCTCACTGAGAGCTTTAAGAAGTAAAAGAGAGCTTTTGCCACTTTTTGTCTTTCCCTTTAGGTAGGTTATGCCTGAGAGTTCAAGATCGATAAATGCTTTTTGTTCTGGGTTTACTAGATAAAGTTTATTTTGTTTATCTAAAATGGTGTATTGAGTAAAAAGGGTACCAAGTATAATATTTTCAGAACCCAAAGAGCTTAGCTTTGCCTGTTGTAGGTGAAGCTTATGAACAATGTCGTCTTTTGTGTCATTAGCAAAGATTATTTTTTCTGCAACAAGGGAAGATTTGAGACTAGCATCTAAATTTTGATACTCATGGGAGCTTAGTTTATTCATAAGGAGATAATTGAAAATTTCGACACCATCAGTGTGTATAATTTCATTAAACTTACGGCGTATTGCTGTTT